>JANYDV010000041.1 GCA_025363505.1 Bacteroidota bacterium | reverse complement strand
TGCGGTTTTGGCATTGGAGTTGTTAAATAATCTTCAAAAAGTAACCCTTCTGTCGGGAATAGTAATCTGTTAATATAACGAACAGCAATTCTCGTAACTCTCCCTTCCCCAATAGATTGGGCATACTTTTCCCACAATTTCGAGGCTTTAGGAAAAATGTCTTCCCAACTTGTATATGGTGGTAATCTATTAAATGTAAACCCGTCTTTACGGATTTGCACAATTTCTTTTTCATCAGAACTGTACAGCCAATAACCAAGAAGTTCGCGACTAACCGGGCTGTTGCGCCCCCCCCCCTGTAGTGCAGAAAGTTCAAATTGTGCCGATAAGGAAAATCTATCTTTCTTGATCGGAAAGTTCGTTTTGACTTCGTTGATCATCTCATCTAATGCGGAGAGTTCAAAATTACTAGGAGGTTCGACTCGTATATCTATGAGTGCCTCCGTGATCGGAGCGCTATTAAGATGTGGAAACATATCTTTGTGTTCTTCCATGAAGTTTTTACAAAGATACGTAACAAAATTTAGAACTCCACCATTCACAGATATTGGCTGGTATCAAATCCGCAAAGCGATAGAAAATCGCAACGCACGCGCCGACTTTGCACCGGTGAGCTTCGAAGCGTTTCAAATCAGCCTATCAGGCATTAACAGAGAAGCTTCAGCCGATGGTGTATGAATTGGGATTTTGAAGGTGTAAGAGTGATGTTTTAATATATTGTTCTCTTGGATTGATGGATTATTTCATTGTCCATCTTTACTGTTATCTCATATACTCCTCTTGGTAAACGCTTCGTTGCGAGCAGAAGAAAATTGTTGCCTTTGTTGATCTGCTGTCTTGTTTCAACTAATTGTTGTCCGACAACAGCAGTGATTCGTTTATGGTAGGTTGTATCATTATTAGCATTTATTGACATCCAATTATCGGGAGTTGGCATTGTTTGTTCAAAAGTAAAATTCTGCAGAGTATCGACTTCCTTTGATGCGATAACAAACTTCGCGAATTTACGCTTGTCCTTTAAAATACTATCCTCTACAAAGAACGGTATTCTCTTGCCTGCTTGTACTATTGTAATAGTATGAATGGCATCCTCCTTCATAAAATCTTTTATATAGGTAGCCGTGACCGAGACCACTCCTGATCGCGGCGTAGAAAAGTGGATTGCCTGCAATGGTTTTGATGTGATTCTGTCACCAGGGTATGAAATAAATCTCCCTCCAATGGAATCCATAAAATATGCTTTTACCGGTGGCGGTGCTATTGCCCTGGTGAAGGTATCAGACGTTGTGTTTGGCACTTCGGAATAAAACTCCGTTTCACTTACCGGATAGCTAATGATATTATCGAGAGGCGGATATCCGAAAATTATTTCGGCATCAGGTTCATCATGGATTGTAACACCGGGCGGAAGCGAGGCGATGCGTTCGAGACGCGCATACACTCTGGTGCCGGTCGCGATAGTACTGAGATTGCAATGCGGATATTGATTCGATGGCGGATAGGTTGTATAGCCGAGTGCGCCTTTGTCATCAACATAACACGCCAGTGTATCGACTCGCGCCAGCACCGCACCGGTGGTGCTATTGCAGATTTCGACGATATAGAGAATCGTTGTCGTTGCATTGAGCAATGATGAGCTTCCGTCAAAACGTGCAAAACGAAACATCGACAGCGTAGGAGTGCCGGTCGTGATCGTAAAATCGCGTGTTTGATAATTGAGCGGCAGCTCCGAAGAAGGGCGAGTGTTTTTGAAATGTAGAAATTGTTTGACCCCACTTTGCTCAAGACAAAGTGCGCCAAGATGGTAGCGTATCGAAGCCGAATCGCCAATCTTACTCGTCACAGAGCGCGACTCGACGGTATCGCTTTGCGCAAAAACAGGTGCCGCACACAGCGACAGCAATAACAATATCAGAGGTTTCTTTTTCATAACATCAAGATATAAATGCAACTCATTTTTAGCGAAAGAATTCCATAATACAATATCCGTACCAAAGCATAGGCAAGAGTAATGGGTTTTACTGTCACGTGGATTCCCGCCTGCGCGGGAATGACAGGAGGGGGGGGAGTTATTGTCATTCCCGCGAAGGCGGGAATCCATTGGACAATAATCGTAATGTGTCGAGACGTATCAAAATCGAATTTTCTTCGCCTGTATTGGTGTTCAACTCCCACGCAACTATCGATACATCAATGACCCTTTACGAAAAACTAAAGCAAGCCAAATCCGAAGAGGATGTCAAAGCTATTTACATCAAAGCGCTTGGGCTGAAGGATTATTCGGAATCACTGATTGATATTAAAACCAAAGACATTTGGTTCGAAGCAAAAGCTTCGCATACAACTTCGACCTATGCAATGTTCACCCAGCTTCTGCACTACGTGCAGCAGGCATTGAATAAAGGCGAATATGTCCCGCCGTTTCTTGCAGTCGTGGATACCGCAAAAGCCGCCATTATGAAAAGTACGGATGTGATTCCGTTCTTAGAAAAGAAAACGATCACTTGGGCGAAGCGCGCCAGCATTGTTACACCCGAAGCATTAGATGCAGTCTCGCAGTATATCGGTACGCATCTTGTTTCTTTTAAAATTGACACCCAGGAAGAAGAATTCATCAAGACCTTTAAGGAAGCAATTCAAAAAGGCGACATCATCCGCATTCAGATCACCCCCGACAACTTAAAACAGGTCTTTGATAAATGGGTGGATATGATCGGCAGAGAAATTGATGGAGTCACTGACGACGATTACGCCCTGCTCTTCTTTGCTGATATTATGAGCGACGGCACGACGGCTACCCATGACGATCTGCCCGCTGAACTATTGCATCAAGGTAATTCACCGGTCTTTTCTCTTGGTGGCAAGCTCTTTAAATTAGGAAATAAAGAAGGATACCGAAAGTTTTGGGCGATCTACCATCGTCCGCCAAAAAGCGAATATAGAAATTATCTCCTCGAACGGCGCGATACACTGATTCCTATTGACGAGCGCAGTTTCAAAGGCGCATACTATACTCCGCTTAATGTCGTGGATAAGGCGTACGATAAGCTCGCCGAAACGCTTGGCAAAAATTGGCAGAAGGATTATATCGTCTGGGATATGTGCTGTGGCGTTGGAAATCTCGAAGTCAAGCATTCCAATCCGCGTAACGTCTTTATGAGTACGCTTGACGTTGCCGATGTTGATGTGATGAAAGCAACAAAGACCTGCGTTGCCGCTACGCGCTTTCAATATGATTATCTCAATGACGACATCACCGACGATGGCGAAATAGATTATTCACTCACAAATAAAATTCCACAAAAGCTGAGGGATGCGATCAAAGTAGGGAAAAAGATTTTAGTGTTGATGAATCCGCCTTATGCGGAAGTAGGGAATAGAGGGAATACTTCAAAAGAATTAGAGACTGAGAATAAACAGGGTGTTACCAAAACAAAGTTTTCAGAGAAGGGAATGCATAATTATGGTAAAGCAAGCAACGAATTATTCACTCAGTTTATAGCTCGTATAGCAAAAGAAATACCTACAGCAACTATTGCAACGTTCAGTACTTTGAAGTATGTGAATGCTCCTAATTTTGAGAAGTTTCGCTCTAATTGGAATGCACAGTATTTAGGTGGATTTGTAATTCATAACAAAGCATTCGACGGATTAAGCGGTAAATTCCCAATTGGCTTTCTTTTATGGAAATCAGATCAAAAAGTCCACACATCAATCACTGAAATAAATGTTGAGGTACTTAATAAAAGTGCTGAGCCAATAGGTGAAAAAACTTTCTACAATTTACCTAACAGCTCATATTTGAACGTTTGGCTTAAAAGACCTCGATCGAATAAAATTCCAGCTCTTCCTTTAAAGAATGCAATTTCACCTGCGACATCTAAACCCCGAGTTGCTACTTGGGCTGATGATGCCATAGCTTATATGTATTGCGGAAAAAATGACATGCAACATGCCGAACAGCAAACTGTCACGTTTTCAGCACCATACGGACAAGGTGATGGGTTTTATGTGACACCTGAAAATTTAGATAAAGCGACAACCATATTTTGTGCTCGGCGTTTAATTATTCCAACATGGTTAAATGACAGAGATCAATTCTTACAACCGAATAAA
>JANYDV010000039.1 GCA_025363505.1 Bacteroidota bacterium | reverse complement strand
TACCGCCGGGCCAACGATCGACAGCAAAATGCTGACCGCAACGAAGAGCCTCTTCTTTGATTGCAATACGGAGTTGCTTCTTGGTACCAACAAAAAGGAAACGCTTGCCTTCAGCAGCGATACGCTCAGCGGCGTTCAATGCATCTTCAGCAAGTTGTTGGGTTTTTTTAAGATCAATAATATGGATTCCGTTACGCTCCATGAAGATGTAAGGTTTCATCTTCGGATTCCAACGGCGAGTCAAATGCCCAAAATGAGCACCGGAAGCTAAGAGGTCTTCTAACTTAATACGCATAGGTTGTTTGGTTTATTATTCTCTACTTTGTTCTCATTCAGACCACACTTTGTATAAGTGAACCGGCTGAATTAATAACGAAGAAAGTATCTGTGATTGAAAATTCGTTTCTGCTATCACCATCATTATGAATGGAAGAAGGAGTCAATTAACAATTGACCTAACCAAAAACCATGCAATAATGATCATTATAACAGATTAATATTAAGCGTACTTTTGAAAGAAGGGTTCCAAAAAAATTTAGGGTACTCACTGTTTTAAGTATTTTAGAAAATTAGCAATTGTATCGGCTTCTGGTCCTGAGATTAAGTCAATATTATAGTGGTTTTTCCCTTTAAGGGTTACAAACTTCTTGAATTTAGATTGGGATAAAGAATCAAATAATTCTAATGCTGACGATAGTGGGATCAATGCATCATTATCACCATGCAGAATCAAAACGGGGCAAGTAATTCGATGAGCTAATTCGTATGGCTGGGGGTGTAAATTCTGTAATTCAGAATCCGGACAAATACTGACAAAGGGCCGTTGATACCAGGGAAGAAAACGACTCCAACTTTCGATGACGGTATTGAGATTCGAGAGTGTTGATATAAGTACTATACCGGCCGGTACTCGCTCAGCCGCAACATATGATGCAACCCCTGATCCTAATGACCGTCCCACAACGACAGGAACAGACTTAGATGAATCCCGAACAAAATCAAAAATCTTTAAAGCATCATCCATAATTTCTCTCAAGGAAGGATTACCATCACTGAAACCATATCCTCGCCAATCAAATGAATATAGCACCATATTTAAACGAATGCACAGTGAATCTAAAAATGTTCGTGACTGAACCAGCTTTGAACCATTGCCACCAAAATACAAAAGACTTAATTTGGCATTTGGTTGAAAAATCTTATACCCTCGCAATACAATATTAGGAGCAACCTCTAATTCCAAGTTTACCTTACGGGTTAGTCCTATTCCAATTGAGTCGGATGTACGAATTGTCGCCCGAGATGGATTAAAGAGATTTTGCTCAGAAACATAGGATGTACATCCACACAGAGAAAGGATTATACAAAAACAAAATTTAAGCATATGCTGATTCGAAAAATCCTATGATTGATCTCATATATTTATCTATAGAGACTTGTGTGAGTAAAAATCTCATTTGCAAGAAATGAGACCCATTAAGGTCAACAAAACAAATATACAAAAAAAATTTAGGGTGAAGAGAAAATAAAAAAGGGCACATAAAATGTGCCCTTACAAAAAATATCCTCTCAGAAAAATTAACGCTTCGAGAACTGGAATTTACGGCGTGCCTTTGGCTGTCCGTATTTCTTTCGTTCTACCATACGTGGGTCACGAGTCATCAAGCCATCCTTACGAAGGGCAGAGCGATATTCTTCGCTGATCTCGACAAGTGAGCGAGCAATACCGAGACGAACGGCACCAGCTTGTCCGCTGGTCCCACCACCCATGACATTTGCGGTGACGCTATAGGTCCCATAAACACCAGCGGTCTTCATCGGACGAATCACGTCTTCGCGATGGATTTCATTTGCAAAATACTGTTCAAATTCTTTGCCATTGACCACGATCTTCACCGGCTTGCCATCAGCAAGCGGAGTTAAGAACACGCGTGCTACTGCATTTTTGCGGCGTCCGACGTTTATCGATACTTGATGCTTTGCCATCGTAAAATGTATATTTAATTGATTATCCGAGTACCATTACTTTAGGTTGCTGAGCCTCATGTGGATGCTCTGCACCGGCATAGACCTTCAGCTTCATACCGATAGAACGACCGAGAGTGTTCTTCGGGAGCATACCCTTGACAGCACTTTCAACAATGCGGTCAGGATGATTTGCACGCAAGTCTTTGAACTTCGCGAACCGAGCACCACCCGGGTAAAGTGTATTATGGAAATATTCTTTCTGATCTTCGCGCTTTCCGGTCATTTTGATTTTTCCGGCATTTACGACGATCACGAAATCACCGGTATCAGCGTTCGGAGTGAATGAAACTTTATGCTTACCACGAAGGACGCTGGCAACCTTGGTTGCGAGGCGACCAACCGTCTGCCCATCGGCATCAACGATGTACCAATCACGCTTAATTTCGCCTTCTTTAGCTGAATATGTGCGGATCGAATATGTATTTTTCTGCTTCGACACGTGTCAATCTCCAAATAAAATGAGAATACGCCCTAAAATGGCGGATTTTGTAGCGGGGTTAAAAGCAGTTTTTGGCAGGGAAAGTTCCGAAAAAACGATGAATAAAAGACTCTATGCAACCGAGTTGCCCTGAAACTCGAATGAGATACAACTGGCATTCACAAGAAAGCTACATCTATAAGCTTCGCTGCCGATTTACTTCATACAAACAAAGCCCCACCGCCATCGAAACGTTTAGGGAATCAACAGTACCGGACATAGGGATTTGGATTAATCCATCACAATCATCTATTAAAGCATTACTCAGACCATGCCCTTCAGATCCAAAGACTAATGCGCAATCCGACCCAAAATCAACATCCCATAGACATTGAGATGCATCATTGATATAGGTCGCGAATGTTTTTATGCCATTCTTTTGGAGTACTTGCAGTGATGAATTAATGTCGTCAGCTATAACTATTGGTATATCAAATATTGTCCCCATCGAAACACGCACAGCTCGACGAATCCAAGGATTGATTGACCTCTTGCTAATAATAACACCTTGTGCTCCAAGTCCTGCTGCCGTTCTGATAATCGAACCCATATTCTCGGCATCAGCTATTTCCTCGAGTAAAACAAAAAGTCGTGGCTTCGACGAATGCGCAATCAATTGCTCGATCGACAATTGCTGGGGTATCTTGACCGACGCCATTATCCCTTGATGAAGCGGGAAACCTACCACCTGCTCCATCTCTTCTTTCTCGGCGATCAATATATCGCAGAGTGCAACTTGTAGATGCGCTTTGATTTCAGAAAGTTTACTTTCGAAGAATGCTTTTGTAATATAAAGCGAATGAATTTCAAGATTCGATACAAGAAGCGACGAAATAATCTTATCGGTTTCCGCAATAAAAATATCTTTTTGTTTCGGATTACGAAGATCAATAAACGGTACTCGCTGCTCCGCAGAAATACTATGATGAATGATATATTCCACGAAGATTGAGTGCTGAGTAGATATTATTTGCCAATAATAATTTTTAGCTCTGTCAATAACTTCGGATCAATAGGCGAGGGACATTCTTCCATTAAACCCTGCATTGACGTTGTTTTTGGGAAAGCGATTACGTCTCGAATATTATCAGTGCCTGCGCAAATCATTGCAATACGATCAATACCAAGTGCCATACCACCATGTGGAGGTGCACCGAAACGGAATGCATCGAGCATAAATCCGAATTTTGTTTCTTGCTCTTCTTTTGAAAGCCCAAGCATATCAAAGACTTCAGTTTGTAATGTACGGTTATGAATCCTGATCGAACCGGAGCCAAGTTCATACCCATTGACAACGATGTCATAAGCTCGAGCACGAATTGCGGCAAGGTCTTCAGTACGAGCATTCCAATCTTCGACAACCGGCGAAGTAAATGGATGATGCATTGCATTGTAATTTCCGGTTGCCTCATCAAGTTCGAACATCGGAAAATTCAATACCCATAAAGGCGCGAACACGTTTGATTTGTTTTTGGTCAATTCTAAACGCTTCGCAATTTCGATGCGAAGTGCACCAAGAATCGTACAAGCACGACTCCATTTTTCGTGGCAAGCAATGAGTGCCATATCGCCTACATTCATTTTGCAAGCATCAGCGATTGTGGTATGCAACTCCGGTGTTAAGAACTTCTTCGCACTCGAATCAATACCCTCGACTGTTTTTTTAACCCAAACGAGACCGCCTGCGCCGTATGTTTTAGCAACTTCAGTCAGTTCGTCGATTTGTTTACGGCTCCACGTCGCGCCACTTGGTACAACCACTGCCGCAATTCTGCCTTGTTTCTTTTCCAAGACGTCATTAAAAACCTTAAATTCTGTTTTAGCACGAAGCGCCTCAGTGAGCGTTGTGATTTCAAGTGCATATCGAAGATCAGGCTTGTCAGATCCGAAACGCTCCATCACATCTTTATAAGTATAGCGTGGGAATGCCGGAAGTTCGAGACCAACATCTGTCCAAACTTTGCGCAAACAGCTTTCCATTACCTCATAAACCATCTCTTCATCCGGGAAACTCATCTCGACATCGAGCTGGGTAAACTCCGGCTGACGATCAGCTCGTAAATCTTCATCGCGAAAGCATTTTACAATCTGAAAATATTTATCCAATCCTGCGACCATCAACATCTGTTTATAGATTTGAGGTGATTGGGGCAAAGCATAAAACTCCCCGGGATGCAAACGGCTCGGCACCAAGAAGTCGCGTGCTCCTTCGGGTGTTGCTTTCATCAGCATTGGTGTTTCAATCTCGATAAATCCGCGAGAATCGAAATGATCACGGATAGATTTTGTGATACGATGACGCATCATTAAGTTCTTTTGCAAACTCGGGCGACGAAGATCAAGATAGCGATATTTCAATCGCAAATCTTCATTCGCGCGGACTTCTTCTTCGATCACAAATGGCGGAACATCAGCTTCATTTAAGACAACAATCGAAGTGACAACAATCTCGATTTCGCCGGTCGGTATTTTATTATTGGGGTTCGAGCGTTTACGAAGTGTACCTTCGATGCTTACTACATATTCCGAGCGTAGCTTTTTGCCCTCTTCATAGAGATACATTGTCGCATCAGTCGGTTCGACAACACACTGCACTTTGCCTGCACGATCTCGGACGTCGAAGAACAATAATGAGCCAAGATCGCGATGCGAATCAATCCACCCATTGATTATTACTTCCTGCCCGATCTGTTCAGATCGGAGTGTTCCTGCATAGTGTGTACGATGTGCTATGTTCATTTTTTTATTAGTTTCAGAATACCTTAAACGTAAAATATTTAAGAGGCACTCCATAAAAACATTTTCGGTTCTCTAACGACAATTACAGCAACAACGATCAATAATGAAGCTTTCAATCCATCTTATTCCTATCATCGCCTTACTTTGCTTCGTTTTTCTGTTGCCCTATCTCCCAATTCAAGACTATCCAAATTGGCTTCATCAAGGACAGTTGCTCTATGATCAGATTTTTGATCCATCAAACGTTAATCACTACTACAGCCTGCACCCCTATTTCCCTCCAAATGCAGTAAGCACGATTCTGATAGCATTCTTCAGAGTCATCGTGCCGATAGAAATTGCCGGAAAACTATTTGTACTCGCAACGATGCTCTTGTTGTATTTTTCGATATTCCGTTTTTTGATGCGTTTTAGTACGTTATCAAAGATATTTTCGGCTGTTTGCTCATTCTATTTGGTCTTCAACGGCTTCCTTTTTATGGGAGCATTAAATTTTTTATGCGGTTTATCTCTTTGCTTTTTTGGTATTGTTTTTTTTACGAAACAAAATATTTCCAATACCCGCATCCTTATTCTTCTGCCTATATTTTTATTTGCCTGTTATCTTTGCCATCTTTTTGCATTAATCATTTTTGCAATGATGTTGGTCAGCAATTTGATCACAACAAGAAGGTATCTTCTTCTGAGCAAAGCCGTTATTTGCGGAATTCCAACGGCAATTGTGTTCATTCATTATTACATAACCCGTACTCATATAGCAACAATTGTTGTCTCGCTTATGACCGAACAGATTTCATTGTTCTTTTCAAGACCTACCAATTTTAGCATTATTGTTCCCTTCCATCGTTTCAAAGGAGTGATGGCTCTGCCGGATTCTCTGAAGAGCATTAACATCCTTACCATTGCGACTGCATTACTTTTTGTAGGCTACACCTTTTATATCATACTAAAAAACCGCAAGATCGAACCTCTATCACTTTCGCTCATTCTCTGCGTTGTGGCTCTCTTTTTGATGCCTTATGAAATCGGCGGATTAAATTTTGCTGCTGAGCGATTTATTATTCCTATCCTAGTATGCTCGCTTGCCTATTGCTCACATCGTGTTAAGAACAATTATATCTACAAAGCTGCAACGATATTGATGTTCCTTACAACTATAGCATCCTATTCTTACGATACCTACAACTCATCTCTTTTTAACACTGAGGTTATGAACAATCATAAACAGGGATATGAAGAATCATCTGAGTTCGCGAAAAAAGAAGGTACTAATCCTTTCTTACATTTCTCTCAATACGAGGCGATAAGAAAAAATGCAGCGGTTCCTATATTTAATACCGGACTTTTCGAAGGTCGCGATGATACAACAGAAAAAGCAAAGCCATTACAATAAAAAAGCCGGACTTGATAACAAGCCCGGCTTTGAAAACATGACGATTGTCTTGTCTTAAGCGTGAGCTTTAATTGCCTCGCTTGCGTCGATGCGAACACTTGGTCCCATCGTGCTTGAGATCGCTACAGCTTTGACATACACACCCTTCGATGAAGAAGGCTTTGCACGCAAAATTGTATTGATAAATGTATTGATATTATCAGTAAGCTTCGCGGCATCGAACGATGCTTTACCGACTGATGAGTGCACGTTACCGGCTTTATCGACGCGGAATTCGATCTTACCGGCTTTCACTTCTTTCACTGCGGTTGCAACGTCGTTAGTAACCGTACCCGATTTCGGATTCGGCATCAAACCACGAGGTCCCAAGACACGACCGAGCTTACCAAGCTCTGCCATAACTTCGGGGGTTGCGACAATCACGTCAGTGGCTGTCCAGCCGCCCTTGATTTTCTCAAGGATAGACTCGAAACCATATTCGTCAGCGCCGGCTTCTTTGGCAGCGGCTTCTTGATTCTTGGTAACGACTGTTACGTGAACCTTCTTACCGATACCATGAGGCAACGCAACCGTACCACGTATTGCCTGATCCGCTTTACGAGGATCGAGCCCGAGGTTCATTGCGATGTCGATTGATTCATCAAATTTTGCAGTTGCAAGAGTTTTAACTTGCTTTACTGCTTCTAAGATCGGAAGAGCCTTTGGGTTATCGGCCTTCTTCTTTAAACTGAGATAACGTTTTCCGTGTTGAGCCATTGCCTTATCCCTCCACAAGTAAGCCCATCGAGCGGGCGGTTCCAGCAACCATACTCATTGCAGTCTCGACTGAGGCAGCATTGAGGTCAGGCATTTTTAATACGGCGATTTCCTTTACTTGCGCAGAGGTGACCTTACCGACTTTTGAACGGTTCGACTCTTTCGAGCCTTTTTCGAGCTTCGCTGCCTTGAGCAACAATACTGCTGCAGGAGGTGTCTTCGTGACGAAGGTGAAGCTCTTATCTGAGTAAACGGTGATAACGACCGGCGTGATCATTCCATCAGCCTTTGCCGTCTTTGCGTTAAACTGCTTGCAGAACTCCATAATGTTCACGCCCTTTTGACCAAGAGCGGGACCAACCGGCGGTGCAGGCGTTGCCTTTCCTCCGGGGATCTGCAGCTTTATATATCCTGTGATCTTTTTTGCCATTGTTGTATTTGTTTAGTGGTGCTTGGCGGCAAACTCCAATGAGCCTACCTCCCACGTTATTTTTTCAGCCCCAAGTTAACGATTATTAATGGGAAAAGTTCGGGAGCAAACCAATAAACCAAACTCCCATCGCCCCCCGTCTTTCTTACACACACATTTGTATTGCCATTAAATATATACACTTACAGCCCAACAAAACTTACACCCATCCATACCACCCTACAAACAAAGAGTTACACAATCATTTAGACCGAAGCAGACAACCTACTATATAATACATCCTTCTCTCCTCCATACTCAAAAAAAACATTCTTCTCTCATTCTTACACCCAATGCCATATCTTATTATTTTACAACAACCTACAACCAGAAAAAACCTACATCACATTCTACTATACTGGTAGCTTTTCTTTTCCAACCCAGTAATTTACAAAATAAATTAACAATTTGCAACGGTGCCCATCAAGATTTAATAATTTGAGCACCTAACTGTAGTCGTAAGTGATTGTCTAACAACGTAATATTTTTACTCTACCCAAAACCTCGGTCGGAATTTTTATGCCTATCTTGTAACTTTCGCCCCCAAAAAGCATTCTATTACTGAATTAACGCTTTACTTTATACATTTTGGGACAAATTAATATGAAAACAAGAAGTCTGATGTTCCTCGGAGTTCTCTTGGCGGTGTTTATGACACTTGGAACCACCGAAAGAATACAAGCACAACAGCAGCACATTAAGAGCGATACGATCAAATTTAGATCGTCCGACAGTGTAGCATTTTATCTTAATGAGTTTGGCTTTCTTAATCATGGCGAAAAAGCCTGCCATACAATCTTTTTGCAGAATTTGACTGGGGCGACGGTTATCATCAATAGCCTGAGAAGCCAGTACTCGACCGCGGATTTCACTGCCACTTCTATTCCGACGTTGCCAATGATAATGCTCAGCGGAGAAATAGTCTCGATCACAAATCTTTGTTTCGCGCCAACTAATTCTTCTATTGATACATCGGGTTCGATAAATCTTGTGATTGATTATTCGTACGGTTCATCCAAAGGCGAAATTCGTGCTGGCACATACGGCTTCACTTCAATTGATCCCGCGCTTTTAAAGCCATGTGTTACGGGTTCGATGGATGCTGATGTTTTCGGACCAATTATTATGGACGGTGATATTACTCACACCGCAACAATAGAAAATAATCGCTATGACAGCATTATGATAAGAAATGATAGTGGCATTTATGGCGATGCAAGCTACTTCCATATCTCAGGCATAACCTTCCCTTACCTCCTCTCACCACGTGAGAAAAAGAACTTTAATGTAACTTACAGCCCTCGTTCAAATGATCCTCAAGTTCGGTATCGTTCAGTAGGGTTGATTTCATTACAAAGCTCGTTGCCAATGCTCGACAACTCTGGTCACACACAATATTGGAATAACTGTGAGTTCATAAAACTTTCGTTGCCCGGTGTTGCCATTCCGCCGACAGCTGATTCGATCGCAACTTCCCTCGCGGCAGGGTCTACTGATGTATTGGCGATGATCGGCGACAACTCGGTGACTACAAAAACTTTCCATTTTACGAATACAACTTCGATGAACTTGAAGATTACTGGAGTTTCGCTCAAAAATGGAAAAAGCTTTTCGATCACGGATATTTTACCTACGACGACTCTTCCATTTACACTTATACCGGGACAATCTATGTCAGTTACCGTTTCAATGACTACGGTCGCGAATGGTGTATATTATGACGAAGTAGTTATTACTGCCGAGCAAGGCTTGATGTCAATGACTTTCCAATTGCAAGGCTTACGTAAAAATGGCGTGCTTGGAGTGTTCACAAATTTGCGCACATCACAGCACGTAACAATCTATCCAAACCCAACAATCGCCAATATTACCATAGCAATGCCCGGCATTCGTAATGCAAAAATCGAAGTACTAGATATTCTTGGAACTGTGATTACGAATACGACTGCATCTGAGTTATGGAATTATAATTGTACTCAACCCACCGGAACATATATTGTTCATATAAGCGGCACAGATGCAACAGGAAAGTTCTTCGAAAGCTATGATCGCTTTATTGTTCAGAAGTAGTTTATAGTTTTAAGACTGCAGTGATTTACAAGACTCCGACTTCGGTCGGAGTCTTTTTGTGCCCCGACTAAAGTCG
>JANYDV010000031.1 GCA_025363505.1 Bacteroidota bacterium | reverse complement strand
CAAGATCTCCGCCACCGCTGTTATGAGCAATCGGTGCAAAATTCGAGCCTTTCGATTGATTTAGAACATAAGCAGTAACTGCTTTTGCTTCATCATCAGAGAACATAAAGTTTGGCATTCTCGTATTATGCGACCAGCCGCGTGGATTCTTGATCCACTGGAACATCCACTCAGGCGTAACTTTTTTCGAGACGTTCAAGAGCGACGGTCCTTGTCCCGACCAGTTTTCCATACCATTCATTGTGTGACAGCCATAGCAGCCAAAATCAACGAAGAGTTTTTTACCCATCGAGATCCACTTTGCACCTTCAAAATCAAATTTACCGTCATGGCAATTTTGACACGATGCCTGAGCATAATGCCCCGTCAGCATTGGCTCAGCCCAATGTGATTCAAAGCCATGAGCAAATTCAGGTGAAACAATAGACTGTCCTTGTCCGCTATGGCAAGACGTACAGCCCAACACACCCGGAGCTGATGGCTCCCCGACTTTATGACTTTTGATCATTAAGTCAACGTTCGGATGGATTCGAAACAGTGCCGAAACAACCGCAACAACAGTATCTTGTTTTGCGCCAAGTTTTTTTATTTTATAATGATCGGCGTCGTTATACTTATTACTCTTGAGCCACGCTTTTATTTCATTCGCATCAGAAGAAATAATGGTGTCATTTTTGAATAGTGGGTCGGCATAACTCAAGTGGCAGGTTTCGCAACGATCAACACGCATCTTCAAATTATTGAAGTTCGTCTTTTCGTAATTCATTAACATCGTCTGCTTAACAGCGATTGTCATTTTATCAACCGCTTCGAGCTTACGATCAATTGCGATAACACCCGCAAAGACTGAATCATAAATTGCTTGTTTTTCTTTAACCGTTTTTTGGTACGGCGTCATCTGTTCGACGATCAGTTTGCGCTTGCCAAGCAATCCGTCAACGACCACTTTCTCTTTTGCCATTTCGGCTTCGAGCGAGCGAAGTGTTTTTGCGTTGCTGGTGGTATCTTTATGCTGTATGCGTTCTTCGTCAAAGAAATAGTAGGTTTCGTCGGCTCTACTTTTGGTAAATGTATAGTCGCGCTGAGCCTTGGCAACCTCGATGTCCATATCATCAAGTTTTTCTTTCAGGGCTACATACTTATCCGACTCTAATGCATCTTTGGCTTTTGCAAGATCTTTCTTGATCTGTTTCCGCACCGGCGGTGCGATTTTCGCAAGTTCTTTCTTGCGTTCGATATTGAGACGAGTAGTCTTGAAGTCCTTAAAATCAGCCTGAATGTCCTTCCAAGGACGACGGGTAATCACTTCATTGAGGACTGCCCATACCGTAAAGGCGAACAACAGCATCGACATAATGCCGTAGATCTTGGTATAAGAGCGCTGCTCGATGGGCACGGTACGACGAACCGCAAACCATTTTGCAGGATTCCACCACGGAGCTTTTTTAGGAGCTTGATTTGTCATAAAATTATCTGATCGCGATAGGTTACGCCAACACTTTAGATATTAAAGAACAGGTCGTGTCCGACACCGAACACCCACACATACTTAATATTGAACATTAAACGCAAGAACATCTTGATCGGCAAGCCTGCCATGATCAAAAATAATGCGGCGGTGGTTGCGTATTTCCAAACACCCATTTCTTTGAGCGTCGGAGATGATGTTTTGTACTTTTTCCAAACAAACATTGGTATTGCTACCAAATATCCAACGATCAGCAACCCGCCAAGCGCCACTTGAATAAGATTGAATGAGCCATCGATGTTCTTCGTGGTAATGCCGAATATCCAATCGAAGAGATCGACATTGGTCAGTGCCACCACTCGGTGCGTATCCCAGAATTCCCAAGGCCAAAAGAAATACCAACCAGGTCCGCGCATAAACGTACCAAGTACAATCAATGCAACCCACAACACTAAAAAGCCAATCGCAAACACACTGATCGCGAACGGACGCTCTTTTAATGTATAGTAACCATTGCCTTTGGTATTAATATCAATATATGGTACGAGAATAAGCCCAATGAGAATAAATGTCGGAAGCATTACACCGGCAATCCAGGGATCGAAATATACCAACATCTCCTGCAAGCCGAGGAAGTACCACGGTGCTTTTGACGGATTCGGCGTCAGCGTCGGGTTTGCCGCTTCTTCAAGCGGTGCATTGATCGTGATTGACCACACCGTAAGAATGATCATTACCAAGATCGTGACCAAGAACTCGATCTTCACCAAATAAGGCCATACCTGCACCTTATCCGATTCGAGCGCTTCTTGTATGCCATATCGGTCGTTATGGCGAGCCTGCTTAAAAGCAAGCCACGTGTAAAACGACACAAAAAAGATCATCAGCACAATCGGCACATTGTCCGGTACGCTTAAGATCTTCCAAAAATTGTGTAAACCTTCACCCATACGTTTTTATCGAAAAGAACAATGATACAATCGTATTGAAATCTACAATTATTTTTTGAGCCACGGTGGCGCAGGCTTGCCTGCTGTTGGTGCCGCCCCCGTTGCCGGTGCTGCAGCAACCGGAGCCGTCGCAGGCTTTGGTGCTGCTGCCGGAGCAGGAGCTTTGGCAGGTGCTGCCGGTTTCGCATTACCGTTTGTCGAAACTCCTTTTATTTGCGCAACACGTTTCTCTGCCATTTTCTCAGCGATGTACTTCGCACCGGCGCTGGCTTTGGTATCCAATACCGGACCCGAAATACCACCATCTTTACGAATACGCCAGAAGTGCACAGCCATTAATGTCGCGGCAATAAATGGCAAGAAAATACAATGTCCGACATAGAAACGAAGTAGTGTCGGTTCGCCGACCTGCGTTCCGCCGAGCAATATAAAACGAATATCATTATCAGGACGAAGTCCAAGATAATTTGAGAACGGACCTTCTGATCCTTGCAACGGTACTGATCGCGCCATATTCGTACCAACGGTTACCGCCCAGATAGCGAGCTGATCCCATGGTAATAAGTATCCCGTGAATGAAAGAAGGAACGTCAACAACAACAATATAACCCCGATACCCCAATTGAACTGACGAGGTGGTTTATACGAGCCTGTAAGAAAGACTCGGAACATATGAAGCATCACCGTGATAACCATCGCATGGGCTGCCCACCGATGCATATTACGGATGATCGGTCCGAACGCCACGTCGTTCATCAACGCTTTCATATCTTGGAAAGCAAATGCTTCGGTCGGACGGTAATAAAACATCAGAATAATACCCGTTATCGTCAAGACGATAAAGAGCAAAAATGTAATGCCACCCATTCCCCACGTATAGGCAATGTTTGTTGCATGACGAGTCACACGCACCGGATGCAAATGCAGAAAGACGTTATCAACGATCTGCAGGGCGCGGTTACGTTGATTGTCTTGATAGCTGTGCCGGAAGATCGACTTCCACGCTTCGTGTTGCGTGATGTCTTTCTTGAGCTTGTCAAGCGGCGGCGGCTTCGGCGGTACAAATGGAAGTTTCAGTGCCATAGGATATAGCTGTGCTTTCTCTTTGTATTACACTTTTAAGAATGAATCCGGTTTGTCCCAATCTCCGTTTTCATAACGGAACGTGGTGCCTTTATCAACGAGCAATTCACCCGTTTCGGTAAGGGTGATCTTGGCGCGTTCGAGCGGTCGCGGTGCCGGACCTTCAAAATTAATACCCTCCGGCGTAAAGCCGGATCCGTGACAGGGGCATTTGAACTTGCCTTCGGATGCAAGCCAACGCGGCGTACAACCAAGATGGGTACAAATTGCGACTAAAGCAAATATCTTTTCTTCATCGCGGCAGATCCAGACGCGCTCGGTATCTTTATACTTTTCCGAAACAGTATTCGGATTATATTCTTTCGGTACACCGGCTTTGAATACTTTGGGCGGTTCGTAGAGTGTGCGCGGAAACATCATTCGCAATGCACCAATTGATGCAACGCTAATAAAGCCAAAGAATGACATCCAGCCTGCCGCACGCAAGAAATTGCGCCGACCGAACTCCCATGTGCCCGGATCGTCGTCTTGCTTTGCTAACGGCTTTGCCATTCTGACCTGCGCCGGTGGTGTGGCTTTGCGAGCCGTCGCCGAGGAAGGGTCAGCCGCTTTGGCAGCCATTTCTTTCAGTTCTTCCGGTGCATTTTTCATCGGAGGCATATTGCTCGTACTCGTTGGGTGAGTACCTGCCTCTTCCGGTCTTGGGATGCCCAAGAATGGAAGATCTTCCGGTTGTGCGTTCTTGTCTATTTCTTCAGCCATAACAATAATATAAGAATCAGTAAGCTAAGCCCATAGCACGCGCTTCTTCAAGTTCATCTGAGCCGATCATCTCGATCGTTTCCCACGGACAATATTTGGCACACAGCTTACAGCCGATGCAAACATCTTCATCAATCATCACCACACCGTTAACAGCGGCATGGGGGTTGGTCGCAAGGATATGTTCAGGTCCGGGAATGTGGTAGATGCAATCAACCGGACAAAACTCGACACAGACGTCGCAGCCGGTACAGCCTTCCATATGAACAACCGCCAAGAGCTTTGCTTTTTTCTTTTTGGCAGGTGCCGCTGCAGGAGCTTCAATCGTAGCAGAAGCCACAGCTTCCGGTGTCGCCGCAACAGGTGCGGTAGGCGGTAGAGCCGAAGGTGTCGGAGCACCCGCAGTTCGCTCAGCACCGCTGCGAAGCCAAGGGGGCGTACTTCCTGATGATTGTCCTTGAGCCATTACTTCAAGTCGTCTCTTCGTAAGTTCTTGTTATGTGAGATGCTCTTGTAACACAACACATAGATGATGATCAACACACAGACAGTTCGCGAAGCGAACTACCATCATTGTTTGTGGGCGCTGAGGGACTCGAACCCCCGACCCTCTCGGTGTAAACGAGATGCTCTAAACCAACTGAGCTAAGCGCCCTAAACGCAATACGTATTGCTATTAGAATTACAAAAATACGAAAAAAATATCAAAACCGCCATAAAAACATAAAATTGTGGAAAGATGGGGGTGAATAGAACTCCTGAAATGACGAGTTATGAACTACAACATATCAAAAAAAACCGAAAACGAATAGACATCACACCCCATGAATACTTTCAGCACCAATCAATACACCACCTCTGCCCCAAGCTCTATTAATGCTGAGAGTCCGTTCGAGATATTGATGACATGCCCGATGTGGTTGCGTTGCAACAGTGATGCCGCGATCATCGAGCGGTAGCCGCCTGCGCAATGCACATAGATCGTCTTATCTTTCGGAAGTCCCGACAACTTATCAGTAAGCTCACCAAGTGGAATAGTAATAGCCTCGCGAAGTTTGCCTATTCCCCACTCTCCGGGGTTTCTTACATCGAGTACCGTAACCGAGCTTCGATCTGCTTTGAGAAATTCTGCCGGCGTGACACTTATAATACGTGCAACAGCTTTCCCACTTGCTTGCCATGCCGACATTCCACCCGAGAGATACCCCGCTACGTTCTCATAACCAATACGAGCAAGACGAACAACCGCTTCTTCTTCGTTGCCTTCTGATGCAACGATTAATAATCTGGTCTTGGTGTCGATCATCGTCCCGACCCATGGGGCATACTGTCCGTTCAAGCCAATATTAATCGACCCTGGAATATGCTCATTGCCATAGGTCATACCATCACGGGTATCCAGCACCAGTGTATCGGTCATTGCCGCCTGACGCTCGAACTCGACCGGTGATAGCCCGATAAAATGTTCTTTCATTACAGCATCAAGAGATTGATACCCTTCACGATTCATTGCAGCATCATAAAAGAAATATTTCGGCGCAGGCGCCAGTCCGTCTGTTACTTCTTGAATAAACTGCTCTTTGCTTTTTGCTTTGAGTGCATAATTAGTTGCTCGTTGCATACCGATGGTCGAGCTGGTCTCTTTGCTGATATTCTTTCCACAAGCCGAACCTGCACCGTGTGCAGGATAAACAACAACAGCGTCAGGAAGTGTTAATATTTTTGTTTGCAGTGAATCATAGAGCATTCCGGCGAGATCGTCTTGACTCAAGTCGCTCTTGACTGCCAGATCAGGTCTGCCGACATCACCAACGAATAATGTATCGCCGGTAAAAATAGCTTGGTGATATTCAGATCAAAGTGTTGCATACTCCGGGGCATACACCTGAATCTTCTTGCTATCTTTTAATAGACGAGAACCAAGTGCCGCAAGCTATTTTTACCGGCGATACATTATTCGTTGG
>JANYDV010000030.1 GCA_025363505.1 Bacteroidota bacterium | reverse complement strand
AGCATTGTGGCGGAACGCGGGAATAAAGCAGATCAGGATATTTGATATTCTGGGACGAGAAATCAGCGCACCGACAAAACAGCTGACGCAAAGCTCGTTCGAGTTAGATGTCTCATTAGTCTCGGCAGGTCCATATATCTTAGTTTGCGACATTGCCGGAGGTACAAACGTCGCAAGAACATTAATGGTCAGGAAGTAACTTATACAAATATCAAATCGTGATGGGCTTATAAAAAGTCCATCACGATTCGAGAAAAACGTCACTTCACCATCCGGCTTGCAATATCACGATGCTTTAACGCTTCGCGGACTACGGGGTCAGCGAGCAACTGCTCTTGAGAATAGTAGCCCATCCCATAGAGTTCTTTGGTAAGCATTACCCGAAATTGTTTGCGAATTTGAAGCTCGTTACTTAATATCGATACTACATCCCCGGAGATTTTATAGTAATCTTTTGTGCGCATCACTTGCTTCATCAAATCATCGGGTATGACAAAGTTTGCCATAAACTTATCCGGTGTATTGAAATAGGTAATCGAGTCACGCTGATTCTCATCAAGCATGTTGCTGACATACCATTCCGCAAGATACCGTGGAATACCAGTTTTGAAGTATTGAATGTCACTGTTCGTATCCTTTGATGGCTCCACGATATAGTCGGGAATGATACCCATGTGTCCATAGAGCGGGCGTTTCAGGTTGCGACTGACAGAATAATAGTATGCCGGATACGACGTATCATTATAGAGGGCTTCTTGTGTATGTTCGAAGTTATTTGTTTCTTCGAAATGTAAACGGCTATCGCAACGTGTTCTTCCGCGATACGGGCGTTCGACACATCTGCCTGATGGTAAGAATACTCTGCCATTGGCGAGCCACAAGAGTTGATGATACGGAAGTTCGTATTCACTGATTGTTGTGCCTTTGCCGTATGTTTGCTCACCGATAATGACTGCACGGTCGCGGTCCTGGAATGCACCTGCAAGCCCCTCCGCAGCACTGGCTGTTCCTCTATCAACGAGCACCAGCAACGGGAGATTATGAAAGCGGGTATCACGAAAATGTCCTTTGAAGTATTTACTTTCACTCAAGCCACCGATCACCATCGAATCTTTCCCGGTATTGAGAGAAAAGAGCTTCGAGATGTTAAATATTCCACTAATAAAGCCGCCTCTGTTGCCCCGTAGATCAAGCACAAGATATTGCATCCCTTGGTTTTGTAAATTGCCGACCATCAGTTCAATCCATTCATCAATCTTATTGCTGAACTCGGCAAAACGAATATAGCCTGTGCTATCATCAAGCATTCTCGAAGTAATAAACGACGGCGCAAAATCGGAAATAGCAGGAAGTTTACCTTTTCGTTTTCCGACAGAGCCATATAGTATTTCGATGTTGGTACCGTGACTGGCGGCTCGGTAGAGTGCGAGTGCAAGTTCATCCGAACTGAGATCTGCGGTGTGTTGCTTGCCGATCATACTAATCGTTTGCCCGCACATCAATTGCAATTTGCATTTACGCGAGCGCTTGATATCGACAATCTTTGCACCCGACCCGGTTTGTTCGAAGAGTATTCCATACGGATTATCATTGAAACGTTCGGTCGCAGCAAGTTCGGGACTACGTGCTCGTGTTGCATCATAGGCAGTGGTATAGGGGTCGAGATACGATAGCGAACCAAACGGATCGGTTGTGCTGATCAGATCTGCATACTGTTGCCCAAAGCCATATTGGGCAACAAGTTTTTTTATTGCTTGTGCAAGAGTATCTTTTTCTTCGATGCTGAACTCACGTTGGTTATGAGCGGAAGTTGTTGTGTCAAACCACAGTTTGTAGTCCGCCACTTGTGGTGCAGTACCACAGCCAATGGTGAAGGTGGTGATCGAGGCGAGAACAGGCACCATTGCAGTGCTTTGATGCCATTTTTGAATAGGGTGAATGCAAGTGATTTTGTACATATATTACTCCTTTCGGTTTCCGGGGTGAACCGTGCTGTGTCTTGGAAGCGAATTCTTTCAAATACAGCCGAAGCAATTATTGCATAGATATAGTGGGTTGTGTAAAGAACGATACAATGAATAGATATTCATCAAATCTTGTGCCAAAGGGAGTTGATTTGAGAAACATTTTTGTTAAATATTTGTAGAGTAAGGCATCGGCAGTATCGATTGTCGTAGATTTGACTCAAATTATTTATACAATGCGTATTCTGATAATCGAAGACGAAAAAAAGGTAGCCAAGTTTCTTGAGCAAGGGCTGCGTGAAGAGAAGTATGATGTTGATGTTGCCTACGATGGCGAAGAAGGCACGACCAAAGCTCTTGCCAACACCTATGATCTGATCATCACTGATCTGATGATGCCAAAAAAATCGGGTATTGAAGTGATCAAAGAAGTCCGCAGTGCCGGACGCGGTATGCCTATACTTTGCTTGACCGCAAAAACCGAAATCGGCGAGAAAGTTGAAGGTCTTGATGCTGGTGCAGATGATTATCTCACAAAGCCTTTTCTTTTTGAAGAACTCGCCGCGCGAGTACGGTCATTGCTTCGCCGCTCGGATATTGAAAAGAAAACGACCCTTTCGACGCACGATCTTGTACTTGATACCGTCACTCACACGGCAAAGCGTTTGAAATCAGGTTCGCCGACCGAAGAAGTAAAGATACCACTGACGGTAAAAGAATATGAGTTGCTCGAATTTATGTTGCGCTCTAAAGGTCGTATAATGTCACGCTCGGTGATTACTCAGCATGTTTGGGGTTATACGTTCACGATGGGTTCGAATGTGATTGATGTCTATGTAAAACGGCTTCGCGAAAAAGTTGATGGCAACCGTCCCGAAGAAGAACGTCTTATTATGAGCGAACGCGGTGTTGGCTACGGTATTAAAGAGTGATTGCACTGCGGCGAATCTGTTATTTTTTTTGTATTATCTGTTGTAGTGTAACGATCGCGTTGGCACAGAGCGAAAGTATTCATCTATCCGGTGATAATGATACTTTTCGTTTATTCCTCGCCCCAACCTCACTCACACTCCCTGCAAATCACGGTTCGGTGCAACTTGCCGAGCTTTCGGTGCCGTGTGTTAATTACGGTATTATTGATGAGTTAATCGTGCGCGGCGGAATCACGCCATTTACTATCACCGGTCATAGTTTGTATTTCGGTATGCTGGGGTTGCAAGTGTTTGATTACGACGGCTTCAGTGGAGTTGGTGGCGTTGCTTTTACTGATATTACAGGGTCAAGTCGCAATTGGGAGCCAGCATTGTACGGCTTTGGAGTGATTGGATATTCAAACTCGAAGTTCGGAGTCTTTACCGGATTTGGTGGTGGCTACTCGTCTTCTCGTGAATCGAACTCAGCTATTTTTATGGTTGGTGGCGAGTATTCGATCTCGGCGCACAACACCCTTGTGAGCGAGAATTGGTTCGTCAGCGAGACAGGGGTTGATGCTTTCTCAATCGGTATTCGCATTTTCGGCAAAACATTGTCCGGTGAGTTTGGTATCGTTGCCATCACCAAAGAACACTCGCTAAAAATATCAACTGTTGCTCCTTGGATTTCGTTGTCGTATCACTTCGATACATCTGAAGAATAAGTGCTTCGCGCAAGACTCGTATTATGGTATTCTTTTTTGGTCGTTCTCACGATCGCCACTGTCGGTGTGGTTCAGTATGCACTATTGTATAATTCATTAACGAACGAACTTGATAGCTCGCTTCTTGATGATGCTAAAACGACACTCCGTTTAGTCGAAACCCGTTCGGCACAACAACTTTCTCGAACTCGCACCCAACCACGCACGAATCTTGGTCAAGAATCCCTCAAAGATCTTGTCGATGATGCACTTGCACAAGCACCTGATTCGCTAAGCGGCGAGGCATTGACCGATAGAGTCCTGACCTATCTAATGAATGAAATGCTGATCGAGCTTTCGGGAAAAGACAGCACCGCCAGCGATCCGTTGGATGCCATCGTCCAGAGAACATTGACAAGCCGCAGAAATAATATGGTTGAGATTTATACCATGATGCTTGATTCATCAGGACAGCCAACTGTATTGTTTCGAACAAAAAATCTTTCATCACAATCTCTGCGTGTCACATTCGGAAATCCTGTTGCTAACCAACACGATACACTTCTGAAGCTTGGGAGCGAATATTTTCTTGGTGATGAAGTCCGAGCAGTGTTCGCGGTTTCAAAACAATATGGGGTGATTGTTGCTTATTCGACCAACGATATCGACGCTACTGTTTCAGGATTGCTGAGAACATATTTGTTAATCTTGCCGATTGCTTTGCTGGTCGCCTCGCTTGGCGGATTTATTCTTTCGCGAAAAGCACTGAAGCCGATCGAAGAAATTGCTGAGACGGCGCAGGAAATCAGCGCAAAAAATCTTTCACAACGAATCGCTATTCCGGCAAGACAGGACCGAGAATTGAAGCTTTTAGTAACCACGCTCAATTCAATGTTCTCACGACTTGAGCAATCGTTTGATCAGATCGCACAGTTTTCGAGCGATGCTTCGCATGAATTAAAAACGCCGCTGGCTATCCTTCGAGGGGAGATAGAACAAACGCAACGTTCGCTCGTTAACGGAAAAATTTGGGAAACCGAACAAGCCAATAAATTACTGGTGAGTATGACCGAAGAAGTTGAACGGATGCAGCGAATCGTCGAAGGACTTCTGCTTCTTGCTAAAGCCGACGACAGAAGGTTGCCGCTTGCACTCGAACGAATCAATCTCCAAACATTTTTGCATTCCATTTCCGAAGATGCTGAGATATTGGCAATAGACCGAGGACTTCGTTTCACAACAACTATATCAAACAATGAAATTATTGTGAATGCCGATCGAACCCGACTCTATCAAGTGATGATGAATTTACTTGATAACGCATTAAAATATACACCGAAAGGTGGGGAGGTTACTATCTTTCTTGAGCACGAAATGGCTGAGGCAAGATTTGGTGTCGCTGATAATGGGAAGGGTATTGATAAGGAGGAATCGTCAAAAATTTTCCAGAGATTTTATCGCACAGAATCGGCGCGATCGCATCAAGGTGAAGAATATGTTGCCCGGTCGCTGGGGCTTGGATTGACGATTGTGAAGTCAATAGTAGAGGCGCACAACGGCAGTATCACTGTCGAAAGCAAGCCCGGAGAAGGTTCGAAGTTTATCATAACACTTCCACTGGTGGCTATAAATGAATAAATATTAACACAATTTCAGGACTGAATTTCCTTTTTGTCTTGTTGAGATTGCACAACAAAATGACACGCGCACTTATTATATCATTAGGGATTAGTTTATTTGCCACTATGGCAATGGCTCAAGCACCTATCGAAAAGCCACAGAAAGAATCTGTCAGTACTGCACCTGTTGCCCCTACAACGAAAACAAAAGTCACAAATCAGACCGACGATGCAAAGCGCGACGAACTGACCAAAAAGCTCGAACAGCGTAAACATGAGATTAAAGCCCAGCAAGTAGAGCGCTCAAAAACACACAGCACCGAAATCACTCCGCAAACACCGGCTGTTACTTCTGCTCCGAAAAAACAATAGTGTCTTTTGTCATCATCAAGTAAGCGCATCGCACTCTCCGTTTTTATTTTTAAATCAGTAACAAAACGATACTCTCAGGGTTAACAACTCCTGTTAATGAAATTTATCATACATAAAATATCGGGTTATGTAACCAGCGTCAAACAATTATCGTCCCATCGGTCGTATAAGCGTTTGCTTGCTGCTTCATTTGTTTCCGGCATCGGAGACAGAGTCGGCTATTTGGCATTTCTTGCCGCGGTTTCGGCTCAGAGCCAAGATGTGGTAGCAATTGGCGGGATTACGATCGCCGAAATGCTCCCTGGTATTATCGCGCTGCCCGTTGTTCAGTATGTGGTCGATCGCTTTGATAAAAGACGGCTGTTGTTAGTAAGCGATCTCTTTCGCGTTGTTGTTTTTATTATCGCCGCTGTCTCTGATCAAGTTTGGTTGTATTTTGCTTGTGGCTTTTTATCGGCGGCATTTACTCAACTCTTCGAACCCTCGCGCCAAGCACTCGAACCTCATTATGTACCCGAAGGAAAGCTCACGCAAGCCAACGGACTTCGCTCGAGCATTCTGAGTTTAGTATTAATTATCGGACCTTCGTTCGGTGGATTTCTCGTTGGCGTATTCGGTTTTCGAGTAGCATTTATTGCTAATGCGTTTAGTTTTTTATTCTCGGCGTTGATGGTCTTCGATCTCGAAGCAATAACAGAACCCGAGCGTCCGACAGTACGACTGTGGGAAGAAATTTCCGGAGGGTTCAGAGCCGTTCGATCAAGCGATATACTCATCTATTTGTTCGTGCTTATGTCCTTCTTTCATTTTGTAATTGGTATTCAATTTCCCCTTATCTTTATTTATATTAAAGAAGTGTTACATGGTGGTACGACCGAGACGGGATGGCTTTTGTCAGCGATTGGTATTGGCGGAATACTCGGAGGCTTGGTGTTATCGAGCATACCTCGCGAAAAACACCCGTTTGATATTTCGACGGTGCGTGGCAGAGTAAATATTGCCATACTGGCGGCACTTGATGGTGTCGTTGTGTATGCATTCACACTTATGCACAGTTTCTTTCCGGTGATGATATTATTCTCATTCTTCGGAGTTGTCGGCACTGGGCTGACAGTGGCTATCACCACTGCGATTACCGAGCAAACTGCAGAAGAATTTCGCGGTAGGGTATTTTCGCTTTATCAATCATTGCAAGGACCGCTCATCGTGCTTTCGATCACTATCGGCATTCCGCTCGTCAGAGAATTCGGCTCAGTAGTGGTGTTCCAATACAGTGGTAGCTTGGAAATAGTAATAGGTGTCATGGCATTATTATTGGCAAAGAAAGATACTGCGTGATCAAAGACATGGAAAATTATCGTATGATCTGAATTCTTTGAGAGTGCGAAATGCCTGAGACAGACACAGTGCATATATAGGTGCCGGAAGTAAGTTGAGGCAAAGAACAAGAGATTTTATTCCAACCTTTATTTGTGCGATTTTCAACTACTTTTAAAATTAATCTGCCAAGTATATCATACACTTCAAATTTCGGATGATTGAATTCAACTTCGCTAAAGTATTCGACAGTGATTCGATCATCAATCACCTTGACGTTGATCGGCGCTATAGTTGATTGTTTCGGTTGCTCGGCTACCGAAGCAAAATCCGAAAGCGGTCGTCGCCATAAGCCTTGATTGTATGAACCCGCAAACAAAAA
>JANYDV010000020.1 GCA_025363505.1 Bacteroidota bacterium | reverse complement strand
GGTGAGCCCGCGCCAACGGGGACAAAAAAGGTTTTGGATGTATCATTGACATCACTCCATGAAACAACATTCGTGCCGCTGGTCTTTATCCCGACATCGCTTCTAAGCCAAAGCAACGGCTTGCTCGGCAACTGTGCATAAACCATCGAGAGGGGCGTAAATAGCAACACTCCTACAGCGAGAAGTACGCAGGATACCAGAACAGTTGAAATTTTTTTCATAAGAGTTTTACAACACAATCCGTATTTCAACAGTATCGTGATGGACAAACGTTGCAGAAGCGAGTAGGTGTTCTTTTGGAAGTGCGCTTTTACAGCATTGCGTGCAGTTCTTGAATGCTGTGCACCGTAAGATCGGTACTCTTAAGCGAACGAACAGCACTGACAATACTTGCCGCCGCCGAGAGTGTAGTAATGAATGGTACTTTATAGGCAACAGCTGCCCAGCCGATCTCATACTCGGCGATACGGGAAATTTCTCCGCTCGGAGTATTTATTACTAATTTAACTTCGCCATTTTTGATTGCATCAACAACATTTGGGCGTCCTTCAGAGACCTTGAGTATATTTTCGGCGGCGATGCCATGTTCAAGTAAAAATGCTGTCGTACCGCTGGTAGCAATGATATGAAAACCGAGTTCTGCCAGATCATGGATGATCTCAGCTGTTCGCGGCTTTTTATCGAGATCGCGCAGCGAAACAAAGATCGTGCCTTCGGTTGGGATTTTGATGCCTGCGCCAAGATGTGACTTTAAAATTGCTTCGCCGAAATCTTTCCCAACGCCCATTACTTCGCCGGTCGAACGCATTTCCGGACCTAAAAACATTTTTACTTTTGGAAATTTATCAAAAGGGAAAACCGACTCTTTGATAGAAACGTAGGGCATCGCTTTCGTAAAATCTTTTATGCCAAGTTCTTTCAGTGTCTTGCCGATCATTACTCGTGCGGCGATCTTCGCAAGCGGGCGACCGGTTGCTTTTGAGACGAACGGCGAGGTACGGCTTGCTCTCGGATTGACTTCAAGCACATATACCGTTTCACCTTTGACAGCATACTGTACGTTAATAAGCCCGACGACATTCAGAGCGTTTGCTAATTTACGAGTATAATCAACAATTTTATTATACACGGTTTCGCTTGCATCGTATGGCGGAATCACACTGGATGAATCGCCGGAATGAATGCCTGCTTCTTCGATATGCTGCATAACACCTCCGATGATGACTTCACCGGTTTGATCACGCACCGCATCGACGTCAAACTCATACGCATCTTCCAAAAACCTATCAATGAGCACCGGGCGATCATTACTGACACCCTTAGCATTTGCCATATATTCGGCAACGGCTTCCGGTCGGTAGCAGATCTCCATCGAGCGTCCGCCAAGTACATACGATGGGCGAACAAGAATGGGATACCCGATCTTATCGGCAACCGCGACAGCTTCGTCTTCTGTCGTAGCTGTTCCATAGGGCGGACAAGGAATACCAAGAGTATCAATTAATGCTCCGAAACGTTTCCTATCCTCAGCGGTATCGATACTATCCGGGCTCGTACCGAGTATGTTGACACCTGCGGCGTGGAGCTGATTTGCAAGTTTAAGGGGTGTTTGTCCACCAAACGTAACGATGACTCCGTAGGGTTTTTCAAAATCAAGAATGTGCATGACATCCTCGAATGTCAGCGGCTCGAAATACAATTTATCGCAAGTATCGTAATCCGTAGAGACGGTTTCAGGATTACAGTTAATCATTATTGTCTCGAAGCCCTCTTCTGAAAGAGCCTGAGCGGCGTGAACACAGCAATAATCAAACTCAATGCCTTGTCCAATTCGATTGGGTCCGCCGCCCAGAATGACTATCTTTTTTCTGTCCGAACGCTTGGACTCATTTTCCTGCTCATACGTAGAGTAATGGTAAGGGGTCTCGGCAGCAAACTCTGCGGCACAGGTATCAACGGTTTTAAAAACGGGCACAAAGCCGAGGCGTTTCCGCTCAGAGGTGACATCTTCTTCGCGAACGCCGAAAATATGGGCGATCTGTTTGTCGCTGAATCCGTCACGTTTTGCTTTATACAGCAGGTCGGGGGCTATTTTGAATGTGCGCATTATTGCAAATTTACGGAGATTCTATGCCAGTCAAAGTCGGATTGACTTTACAAAGATATTTCGGTGCAACAATTACTTCCGAAATACTCGAATAAAATACCAAATAATGGGTGCAAAAACAAAGCCTATCAGCATCGGAATAATAAGGAAACCCGAGAGTGAGCGATTTCCGTCAATAGCTTCAAATGTCATAAAAACAATACAAAGAAACGTAAACCCAATGCCTGTCTTTATTAATCGGATCAAACGGGTAGCAAGTTGATATTGCCGAAGTGCGTTTTCTTCGGTGATTTGAATGGGATAATTGAAATAGTGCGGAAATCTATTGATGACACTCAATAGTAGGAAAACAACACTACCGATAATAGGAAGTATGAATATGGTATCTTTAGCCCCATACCCATCTACTTCGTTCTTTATATTAAAATGTGTCGGTATTCGTTCGGGCAATGTTGAATACTTTAGAAGCACCACCACCCATAAGGAAATAATGCCGGCAATTGCGAGCGCTTCGAGTGTTTTATCGAAGCCCGATGTCTCGATTGTTAGTTTTGGGCGCGGGTTTGCTTTCATGGTTGATCGATGGTTGCGAGTTGTAACCGGAGCTGTTCATATCGCTCACTGCCAATGGCTCTGGTAAGTGGTTCTTTCAAATAATTAAATAACGAAGTATGTTCGGCTTTGCCGTTTACACGTCCGCCTTCACATTCGTTTGCTTCAACATAAAGCATATCAAATGCACTGTCTTCTGAAGTATTGTTTTCGGTTTCGGGGTAGAGTCTGATGGGGAATAGATGACAGGAGATTGGCTTCGCGTAGCCCGTGATCTCTTTATTAAGGTATGCGCGTTGAATAGCACAGTGTGCTACATCTCCATCCCACATTACAAACACGCACTCATTTCCGCCGACAGTTTCGATGCTAAATGTTCCGTCGGTATCTCGATACCAGATACCCTTGTCTTCGATGACATTAATAGCAACTTGTGGTAAATAATGCTTGACTAATGGATAAATCTGTTCGAGAATACTAATCTCTTGTGGTAAGATCGGTGCGCCGATAGCGCCGGGGATAGTGCAGCATGCACCTTTACAAATATTTAGGTCGCAGGCAAATTCGGCTGTAGCAATATCACGATCAACCTGCAAAATGGCATCGTTCGGATAGATGGGCAATTCAAGCTCGAAAGAATGTGGTATCATTATGTAACAATATTAATGGTCAACAGTAGAGAGAGGTTGCAGGGTTCATTATTCCGAAATCGTATCAGAGCTGATAATATGAAATTATTTCGTTTGTTTATGAGCAATTCTCATCTTCGATAGGTCAATAATAAAACTTTATAAAAAAACTTGTAACAATTTCGCCGATTTATGCTTATATTATATACATATGGCGAGTGAATTTCGAACCAGATTTGCCGGTTGGCTTGAGCAATTTCTCGATCACCTTCAGCATCAACGCGCTGCAAGTGATGGAACACTTGATACGTATAGAGCCGACCTCGATGAGTTTTCCGACATTTTAGACATTGAAGGCTTAGTTCTCGAAGGTACACACGATGATCTCCGAGTCATCCGTACTTATCTCACCGCAATATCCGAACGACAAAGCCGTGATGGAAAGCCTCTTGTGCGAGCGTCGATTTCCCGCAAGCTTTCGACGGTACGTTCGATGCTCCGTTTTTTGGTAAATCAAGGTATTTTTGAAATGAATGCTGCACGGTTGGTGCGCTCGCCAAAAGGCGAGCGGAGGTTGCCGACTATTGTCTCTGAGCGTGTTGCCGCCCAAGCACTTGCCACCCCTAAAAAAAATACCGTTGATGGGCTTCGCGATTCGGCAATGCTTGAAATTCTCTATTCGAGCGGACTTCGTCGCGCCGAACTTGCTGGCATAGATATTGCTGATATAGATTTACATGGCGGAACAGTACGAGTAATGGGAAAGGGACGGAAAATCAGGATCGTGCCGGTAGGCTCGAAAGCCTTGGAGGCTGTGAGGCAATACTTAGCCCGTCGAAATGAAACCGGTGAGAGCCTCGATCCGAAAGCACTGTTCTTACTCGCCAATGGTAAACGAATGACTGGCGGAATGGTGTATCATGTTGTGAGAAAGTATTTTAAGAGCACTGGCGAACAATCACGGTCGCACCCACATATGCTCAGGCATTCGTGTGCTACTCATCTTCTCGATCATGGTGCAGAAATTCGCGCGGTGCAGGAAGTGTTGGGGCATTCATCGCTCCGAACGACCCAACGCTATACCCATCTGACAATCGATCGTTTAAAGCAAAGCTACGACGCGGCACATCCGCGTAGTGGTGAAGAATAATTGTTTCTTATGTATATGTGAATAATTATAGGAGAAATATGAATATGAAGATCCAAATTGCAAACCGTCACGAGACTGCTCACCCACAGGTAAAAGCATTTATCGAAACAGAGCTTGAAAGTCTTGCTACTCGATACGAAATTATCGGAGCAGATGTAATTTTAGATCACGAAGGGCACTCCATTCCGCATGTGATAGCCGAAATCAACTTAAAAATAAAAGGGGGGATGTTGATCGCCAAGGAAAAATCTGAAAAGGTTGAAAAGTCGATCGACTTAGCTGTTCGATCTCTTGAGAAGCAACTCCAGAAGCATAAAGAGACTCATTTTGCCTCGCAAGAACTTCGACGAACAAGTGCTAAATTAAAAGGTATCGAAGTAGTTGACAGTAGCGATGATACTGAGGATACTGAAGTGTTATAAAAAAAAGGCGGCTATAAGCCGCCTTTTTTTATACAGAAACGGATTATACTACCAATGCGGCAGCTCTCATTTCATTCTCGCGTCTGACGATCTGTTCAAGTTGATTGATAAACCATGGGTCGATCTTCGTAATGGCATGAATTTCGGAGTTAGTCATTCCGAGTTTGATCGCATATCGAACCGTGAATATCATATCCGACCGACGAAGGCTTAGGCGTTCTTTTACAATTTGCCGTGTATGTTCACGCTCGGCTTCGTTCATTTCATCAATCTCAAATTCGTCTTTGCCATCAGCCCCAAAGCCATAACGACCTTGCTCAAGCGAGCGAATTGCTTTTTGAAACGCTTCTTTGAACGTCCGTCCAAACGACATCACTTCGCCGACAGATTTCATTTGCACACCAAGTTGCGAGCTTGTTGCACCGATACCTTTGAATTTTTCGAAATCCCAACGCGGAATTTTTACTACCACGTAATCAATCGTCGG
>JANYDV010000287.1 GCA_025363505.1 Bacteroidota bacterium | reverse complement strand
GAACCACCAACGCGCCGATCATCGTCATAACGTCTTTGCTAAGTAAGATTATCACAAACCACAATGGTACCAGTCCTTTCGAGACCATTGCTATCACCAGCACCGAAACATAAATCTTGTCGGCAACGGGATCAATTGCCTTGCCAAGTTCAGAAACTGTATTGGTCTTACGAGCAACATATCCGTCTAATAAATCACTAATATAGGCTATGAGCATTACCGTTGCCGTTGCTAACATATTGCCAGCTTGCAAGAACATTACCGTAGGGATAGCAAGAAACACACGAAAAAAGCTGATACAGTTCGAAAACGTCAGAATCTTATCGGAAGCGCGAAGATCGGTTACCTCGGACATTGTTGGGGTTGTCGTGAGTGGTACGTGGTTTAAAACAGTCGGACGGACATTTCGTCCGTCCTTCTGATATGAAACAATATGTGATTCCCTGCTTCTTCCGATGCTCAAGCCGCTTTGGCTTGTTGTGACCCTTGCGGATAACTTTCGGGATAGAGTAGGCAACGGACATCGTGTCCTTCGGGATCGCTCGAAAGCAAAGGATGTATGGTCTTGCAATCGGAAAATACTTTTGGACAACGCGGATGAAAATAGCATCCGGTCGGGGCATTTGCAGGACTTGGTACATCGCCGGTGAGCATAATACGGTCACGTTTGATACGTGGGTTTGCCATCGGCACTGCCGATAGAAGTGCTTCGGTATACGGAGCTTTGGGTCTATCATAAAGCTCACGGTAGTCAGCAATCTCAATGATCTCGCCCAAATACATCACCGCAACACGATTCGAAATATGCTTCACCACCGATAGATCGTGAGCAATAAAAAGATAAGTAAGAGAAAGTTGTTCTTGTAAGTCCATCAAGAGATTCAAGACCTGCGACTGAATTGAAACGTCAAGAGCACTCACCGGTTCATCACAAACGATGAACTTTGGCTCGACCGACAACGCACGAGCAATACCGATACGCTGACGTTGCCCACCTGAAAATTCGTGGGGGTATCTTCTTGCATGCAAAGGGTTTAGCCCGACAATCTTTAGTAATTCTTCAATGCGATCTTTGATCTCGGCATCCGTTTTACGAAGTCCGTGAACCTTCAAAATTTCTGTGAGCATACCACCAACGGTGATACGAGGATTGAGCGAAGAATACGGATCTTGGAAGATGATCTGCATCTGACGGCGCATCTCACGAAGGCGACTCTGATTCATTGTCGTCACTTCCTCGCCTTCGAACTTTACCGAGCCTGCTGTCGGCTCGATCAATCGAAGAATCGAACGCCCCGTCGTGGTTTTACCGCAACCCGACTCACCCACTAACCCAAGCGTCTCGCCTTTTCTGATCGTAAACGAGACATCGTCAACTGCCTTGACATTGCCAACCGTCTTTGAGAATACTCCCTTTTTGATCGGAAAATATTTTTTTAGCCCTTTTACTTCAACAAGAATATCTGACATTCGCGGCTTATTCCTATTCTATTGATTAATACTCAAATTTACGAAGAAACTACCCTCAATCTATTAAATTCACCACTTCATCATAAAAGATAATGCAGGTGAGCCGTTAGATAAAAAAGTCATTCCAATATTTGTATGTAATTCACCTGCCCTATCCGGGGTATCTGTGAATTGCTCCGGGTGTGCAATCAGTCTCCCAAAACTATAACCGAGTGCAACACCGAGCGGAATATCACTCCACCAATGGATACTGGTTGCGACTAACCCGGTTGCGATACTTGCCATCACGGGATAGCCTATATATTGAATCCATTTTTCGTTGGGATAGTTTTCGGCAATCACCATAAACGTCCCGAATGCCGTAGCAATGTGCCCGGATGGGAATGCATCATAATGTGGCACGTGCTTAGCATACTCGATCTGGTTCGGAAAGAAACGCCACAATCCTGTAGGTGTTGTTGCCGTAAAAGGACTCTCGCGACCAGTGACGTGTTTAAGGAATTGGACGACAGCCCCACAAGCAAGAATTACTTCGACCGTCTGGCTTGCGGTACGAATAGCACGGTCATCATTGAGTGCAAAACCATATCCTGCAAAAGCGATCGCCAGACCAAACTGTACTTTGCCGTCACCAAGATAGGAGGTAACATCATTAATTTTTTTGAAGGTCGGTGATTGATCATACGGCTTTTTTGTAATTTGCCACGACTGATAATCAGTAATAATCGTCACCGCGGTCAGGGCTGATACAACAGCAATCACCGGGAGTTGCTTTAAAGTAAATGTCTGTTTCGACCAATGCCACCAATCACCGGGGATATTGGTAATCATATCCAACGGCGCCGGTCTGCCCAAGACTTGCATCGGTCGTACTTCAATCGAATCAATCGGTGTGATTGCAAGTGAGTCACGCACGACTACGAGGCTATCCAAAGAAGCTCGTGCAGATGAAAAAAAGAGAACACCAAGCAATAACGATAGTAAAAATACTCTCATTTCTTAACGATCAAATCCAAGTGTAATAGCCACCGCAGTGATAGCCGCTGTCTCCGCTCTGAGTCTTCGTGTACCCATCGAAGCAATATGCGCTCCGTAGGTCTCACGAGCCAGTGATACTTCTTCTTCGGTGAATCCGCCTTCGGGTCCTACGACCAAAGCAATGTGCGATGATGGTCTAGTTGTCAAAACAGCATTCAATGAATGTTCAAGTGGGGCGGCTTCGTGCAACAATACAATAAAACGATTATCAGTAACCGCGGCATTCAACGCAGTTTCAAATTCGGAAAGTTCGGCAAATATCGGCTTCACGGCGCGTTGCGCTTGCTTGCAAGATGCTCGTAATATTTTTTCAATACGATCTGCTTTTATCGCCGGTCGTTCGACCCGTGTGGTGCTGATTGGAGTAAATCCGGAAACACCGATTTCACAACAACGCTCGATGATCTCTTCAAATTTTGCAGAAGTATGAAGCACGGCTTGGATAAGAAGCACATTCAATGTTGGCTCGTTGTGTCGCGGCAACACTTCTTCTATAGATGCTCTGACTTCGTAGCCATGTTTGCCAAGATCATCAATGGCTTCAAGAGTAGCTTTATAGCAATTTCCGGAAAGGTCGGTAGCGAGTATCTGTTCTCCCACTCGTATTCTTAGTGCTCGCGCACAATGTTTTGCTTCGTCATCGCGAAGCACAAGCGACGACAAGTCAGTTGCAATATCAGAACCATTAACAATAAAGCACTCCATTACTACAGCGTTGTTTTATGCTGGCTGTGATAAAAACCAAACTCAACACCGAGACAACTGTCATCTATATAGAGCACTCCCACTTCTTCACAAAGACGTTTACATTCATCGCTCCACAAACCACTCTGGAGCCATATACACTTTGGCAAAGGTATTCGGGCAAGTGCATCAGTTACCGCATCAACCAAAAATTCTTCTCGACGAAAAATATCTACTATATCTATTTCAATATCAGAGGGAATTTCGGACACCGATTGATAGGCTTTCAATCCTTCCCATTGGCTAATATTCGGATTGACGGGAATAATCGTTAACCCCAAACGCTGTAAACGTTTCGCAACCGAATTGCTCGATTTGCCAGCATCAGGACTTAGCCCGAAAACAGCAACAGTCTTGAGATTCTCAAACAATTCTTCGGGGGTGAACATTATGCGACTTTATACGGTGACTCCGAAGGAGATTTCTTCGAGCCTCTCGATTTTGCACCCGTATATGGCTCGATGAGTATCTGTCGATCAATGGCATCGCCGATACGAACCAACTCACCCATCATTTCTTCGAACATCTCGAATGTCAAAGCTTGTACACCATCACTGAGCGACCGTAACGGATCAGGATGCACCTCGACCATAATACCGTCAGCACCTGCGGCAATAGAGGCGCGTGACATCGGCGTTACCATCGAACGCTTCCCTGTTCCGTGTGATGGATCAACGATCACAGGAAGATGTGAAAGCTCTTTTACCAATGGTACTGCGCTAATATCAGTTGTATATCGTAATGCCGTTTCAAAAGTACGAATACCGCGTTCGCAAAGGATAACATTTTCGTTACCACCGCTCAAAATATATTCTGCCGCAAGAAGCCATTCTTCGATTGTGCTGGCAGGTCCACGCTTGAGCATTACGGGTTTATTGACATTTCCAAGCTGACGCAACAGCGGAAAGTTTTGCATATTTCGCGCACCGACTTGAATAATATCCGCAAACTCAGCAACTCGGGGCGCATGAGCTGGCTCCATCACTTCAGTCACAATAAACAGTCCGAATTCTTCGCTGACTTTCTTCAGCAGTTCAAGTCCGTCAAAACCAAGTCCTTGAAATGAGTAGGGCGATGTACGAGGCTTGAATGCACCGCCTCGAAGGAAGCGCACACCGCTCGAACGAACAAACTCTGCGGTGCGTCGAAGCTGATCGGCACTTTCGACAGAACACGGACCGGCAATCACAATAGCCGGAGCCGAGCCGCCAATCTTGGTGCCATCTGAAAAGGTGATCACCGTATCTTCGGGATGCTGTAAGCGCGAAGCAAGTTTGATCGGCGAGCTGACACGCACCACATCTTGAACGCCTTCGAGCGTCGTCACGACACTAATATCAAGCCCGTTGCTTGCGCCAATAATACCGATCACAACCTGCTTTTCGCCCGTTAATCGCTCAGAGCGGATACCCTGTTGTGAGAGAATTTTCTCGACCCGTGCTATATCAGCTTCACGGGCATTCTTGTTCATTATTATAATCATTGCCTATAATTACCTATACTATAAGTATTTACGTATTCAATACCTCGCCGGTTTCCAAACAAGAACGCAAATCGTGTAGTGCCGTCGCTACAATCAATTATTTAAAACACAAACGCCACCTTTTTCAGGGTGGCGTTTGCGGCAAGTAGTTTGAAGTGATATATTATTTTTTTGCAACCAGGTCCAGAGCGAGTCTTCTGACTGCGTCCTGATCCTTTTCTTGCAAAATAGAAACAATCTTTTGGTCCATCTGGTCGCGGATGATCTTCTCGTAGTCGCTGCGTGAGAGCATTGACGCTTCTTCTTCCATCGCTGCCACTGCCTGACGACCTTTGCCACCTTTGACAGCATCAACCATCTGCTTCAAGATACGATCAGTACGCTCTTCTTCTTCGGTGTACAATAACGCAAGTGCGAGTAAGCACAACATCGAGAACTCGATACCTAGAGCGAACAAAATCGGAGAAGGTTTTACCGCAGGAATAAATTTCAAACCACGGATACCAACAACGATAATAAGAAAAGCTGCTCCGGCGTATGCCAAACCTTGCACCACGTTTGAGTAATGTTCTACAAAGTGGAATTTCATATAGGTAGCAATACCACCCATAAACCCGCCCTTACCTTCGAGGTAGCGTTGCCCGATATTGATATACTGAATTTCGGACTCGACACTTTCGAGATTGACATCCTCACGACGTGCAAGCAAGCGCTGATTGTTCTCGGGGTCGTTACGAAGAATCGACTCTACTTCTTCACCTGAAGCTGAGAGCTGTACCATTAAGCGCTTCTTGAGCGAAATAACAGTATGATAGACACGATCACGGAAGAACGGTACGCGCAACGCAAATCCTGCCAGCACGGCAAAGCAGAAGCCGAAGAAGATATCAAAAGGGATAAAGCTGACAATTCCATTAAGGATAAATTGGGCTTCACCAAAAGTGATATTAGCTTCAACACCCCACGGATGCCACTCGACTTTATCGGCGGCTCCGCCAACTGCCATACATAAAAGAACATGAGTAACTAACGCGAACACTCCGGTTAATAATACAACCGGCATACCTGAAGCTTTGGCTCCGCGTTTCGCTCCTGATTTCGGAGCTACTCGTGCACTACGATTGACTACTGCATCTGCCATAACTGTATAGTTTAATGTAAAGACATGATAAAATACGCACACAACACACTATAATCCAGTAAAATACGCAATCTTTGACTATTATTGTGTACTTCTATACAAATTTAAGCAATAAATGAGCCAAAATCCTACTATTATTCAAAAATAGTGGATATTTTATGGAAAATAAATGCGTTTAGGCTGTTCTTTGGCATTTCCGACTCACCCTGAAGAGCCGTTTACATTAAACAGTAATTAATTTTTAATGCTCGAAGTGTCTATGTCGCTTGTCTGCAACCGACGAACAAAACTTCCTTTTCGCCTATCGTGTTAAGCCAACCATGAAAACACCGCAAACTTTACCTGCCTCAGATATTAATAATTTGATCGAGATCGTCAAACGCCTGAGGCTCGAATGTCCGTGGGATAAGGTGCAGACTCATCAAAGCCTTGCCGCACCGCTTATCGAAGAGGCATACGAAGTAGTCGAAGCTATTGAAAACAAAGATTTTACAGACCTACAAAAAGAGCTTGGCGATGTCTTGCTCCATATTGTCTTCCAAGCGGACCTTGCCGAGGAAGCAGGGCTATTTGATCTCAATGCCGTCATCAAAACCGAGTGCGAAAAGCTGATTTACCGACACCCCCATATTTTTGCCGATACCAAAGCTGAGACTTCCGAAGAAGTGACCCGCAATTGGGAACTCCTCAAACGAAAAGAATCGGGCAGAACCAGCATCCTCGATGGCGTCCCGAATTCCCTCCCCGCATTGCAAAGGGCGGAGAGAATACAGCAACGAGCCGCGAAGGTAGGGTTTGATTGGGATAATACCCAAGATGTGCTAAAAAAAGTACGCGAGGAGATTGATGAGTTTCTTGAAGCCAACACTGCCGAACACCGAGAAGAAGAATTTGGCGACTTGCTCTTTTCATTGGTCAATTTCAGCCGTCACAGCGGCATTGAGGCTGAACGAGCGTTAAGAAATGCCACCATAAAATTCGATAAACGCTTCAGATTTGTCGAACAAAAAGTGGAGTTAAGCGGCAAAAACTGGGAAGATCACAATTTAGAAAAATTAGATACGTTTTGGAACGAAGCAAAGTTATGATTTGCCCCAAGATTATGGAATTATTTACCCCATAAAAAGCCTTTATTAAACTGTCTTGTCATGGCCCAGCATTACGTTTCCAATCATTAATGAACAAACAATTAGGTACTATGAATACTATGTTACAACGCAAACCATTTTCGACGCTCATATTGGGTGTCCTATTTGGACTTCTTTTTTTAGTGAGCTCAACAGACTCCTATGCAGTTAACTATGCAGGAAGACTAAATCGTTATTCTTACTTCAGTTTTACCACTCCATTCGTGTCGATCGCCCCAGCTTATGGTGGCAGCGGTACTTATTTATTAAATGGTGATGATGGTCAAACGACCATGCCTCTCCCATTTGATTTCAATTATGATAGCTCAAAATTTACTGCCGGCTCATTGTTGTACGTATGTGACAACGGATTTGCTGCTTTTAATAGTAACTCAGCCACCCAATATGGAACCGGCTATTTGGGTTCATCAAGCTACCCTTCCGAATTGTTTGTTGCCCAAGGTGATCTCTATGTCAACACCGGTATTTATTATCAAACAACCGGCGCCATTGGTTTTCGTGTACTGACCATCGAGTGGTCTGATACCCGTGCTTTTTCCGGCAATGGTAAAGTTACAAATTTTCAGTTGAAGCTCTATGAAGGAACAAATGTATTTGAGTACCTTTACAGAGATTATTCTTTTACTCTTGCCGGTCCTACAATGAGTTTTGGTGTGAA
>JANYDV010000261.1 GCA_025363505.1 Bacteroidota bacterium | reverse complement strand
CCCGCGATATATGTGACCAGCCGTCACGACTCATCATTTCAAAAAATCTTTGACGATACCAAACGTCAGTACAACTTAGCTTCATCTGGCGCAACACTTGATAAAGATATTATCGATCACATCTTCGATAGCCGCGGGGATCAGTTGGCATGGTTCATCTGTGCGAAGCTGTATCAATACCTTGTCTATCATGATATCAACGGCGCCTCCGAACGAGCAATCATCGGAGCGATGGCAACGACCTTCAAATCGAATAATTGGGAGATCAAACCCGTTCTTGCTGAATTGCTCAAGAGCGAACATTTCTTTGATGCTGCCAATATCGGCGCACAATTAAAATCGCCCTATGATCATATCGTCAGTATGAGCCGCTCGGTTGAGATTACACTTTCCGAGCTTTCTTGCGGATCGCTCTATTATTATACAGCCGCGCAAGCGCAAATATTACTCAACCCGCCAAACGTGAAAGGTTGGCCCGGCTATCATTCTTGGATTAGCACGACTACCTTGCCGTATCGCAATATTATGGCAACACAGTTGGTGGTTTCGAAATCCCTTCCGGCGTATGGTTCGGATGGATATGGAAATAGTCATACTGCGGTGACGCTTTCTGATGCAGAAGTCCTGGCTTGGGGCAAGCAATTCACCAATTATAAAGGTGCATTCGATTCGATGCTTGCGGAGATGGCTTCGTTCTTGTGCGCACAAGTGCCCGGACCGAAAGCCCTTGCATACGTCAAGTCAAAATTGCCGGCAAACACCTATGAATGGAACACCCTCGATGATTCATCGAAGATTGGTCCGTTGCGTTTGATGGCAAAAGAAATCATGTTGCTTGCAGAATATCAATTGTACTAAGTACAGGAGCACCGAATAATGAAACGTCGTGACTTTATAAAACACATTCCGCTCGGGCTTGCTGCTGCGAGCATTCCGTTCTCTGTTGGTGGTTTTTCCGGACGTGCGTTCGGAAAATCGCCGATGCTTGATGCTTTGCTCAACGCCCAAAGCGACACCGACCGTGTGTTGGTGCTGATCAACCTGCAAGGTGGCAATGACGGACTTAATATGGTTATCCCATTTGAAGATCCGTTGTATGCTTCCAATCGTGCAGGTATCGGTTTTACGAGTGCCGCCGATAAAGCATCGCTTGCCAACTTCAAGCTCCGCGCCGATCTTGCGCTCAATCCGGTTATGGGTATCACGCCTGGGCAAAACCCGACGCCTACCAAGTTGATGGATATGTTCACCAATAAGAAACTTGCGGTGCTACAGAATGTCGGTTATACCAACCCCAATCGTTCCCATTTCCGTGCAACTGATATTTGGAATTCAGGTACCGATAGTAATTTGGTGATCTCTACCGGCTGGCTCGGAAGGTATCTCGAAACGTTGGTGCCCGAAGATTATCCGCTTTCGATCAGTTCGCCCGATCCCGTTGCGATCTCGATCGACTACTCTACCTCGCTTGCATTTCAGGGTGATAAATCGGTAATGGCGCTCGCGGTTACTGACCCAAACCATTATAGCGCTGCCGCCAATTATCCTGATGATACCAATCCGGCAAATAATTTTGGCAACGAGCTTTCATTCGTTCGTGGGGTCTTGCAACAATCTGATGTCTATGGTGCACGTTTTGCTTCAGTATTTTCATCAGCCAATGCCATCAAAAATACGGTGGGATACTCTGCAACAAATTCACTTGCGCAACAACTGAAAAAAGTAGCGTGGTGTATTAATGCCGGTATGACGACGAAAGTCTATTTCGTTTCGCTCGGCGGATTTGATACGCACGTCAACGAGAACTCGAAGAACACTTCACAAGGTCAAGGCTTGTTGCTTTCGATGCTTGCCGAAGGAATTTCGACATTCCAACAAGACATCGAGAATATGGGCATTGCAGATCGAGTGCTTGGTATGACATATTCCGAATTTGGTCGCCGTGTGAACCAGAACGGCAGTTCGGGCACTGACCACGGTACCTGCGCACCGATGTTTGTGTTTGGTAATGGTGTCAATGGCGAAGTTTATGGTCGCCATCCCGATCTAAAAAATCTTGATGTCTATGCAGATCTCGTCAATCAATTTGATTTCCGCCAAGTCTATGCATCGCTCCTAACCCAATGGTTTGGTGCGAGTGACACATTACGGAAGTCGATCTTGAACAAACCTGAATTATCGACACAGGCAGATTTCTTGTCGCAATTCCCGATTAACGGTTCTGCGACGATGCAAAATTTGATCAAGAATCCGATCAACGGCGTTTCACC
>JANYDV010000198.1 GCA_025363505.1 Bacteroidota bacterium | reverse complement strand
GTCACAGTATTATGCAACAAGAATCCCAGCCCCAAATCTTCAAGTGAGGGTAAGGTGGTATCCTCAGGATGTTTCGGATCACTACCACGACTAACCCAAGTATCATGACGACTCCTGATGGTGTTCTTGTATAGTGTCTGTAAGCCTTCATCATTACAATATGGGTTATCCATCAAATATTTCATGATTGCCAAACTGGCATTGGGGATGTTCCATTTACCATACCCGTATGTGCCCATTACTGCCTCAAGATCACCACAGAAATAATATGGGTCTGTTGTATTCAGATAAAGATCCGAGATAAGCCAATCACGATAGCGATTATATCTTGATGTATCACCTTGGTTTGTTTCTTGTACAGCTAATGTCAATTTTGGAAACGCATGAAAAGAACCCTCATCATTAGCGCATAACTCAATATATTTTCTTAATGAGTCATACTGTTCTGAATACTCTGCTTCTGTATTCCTACTTCCCCCCTGGTATTGTTTTAGTCTCTTACAGCGGTCATCAACTTGAACACTTAGTGGGGTTGGATTATTTCCGTGATCCCGCCGTAACGAACCACCACATCCAACACCTGAAAATGTTGCCAATGCACTCAAGTCTCCAGTTGAAGTATAATTAATATCCGTACAATTTGTTTCGGAGGGTCTACCACAACCAGTCATTACTGTTTGAATATTTCTTGACAACGCTAAGGCAGAGCCCGTGCTTTGCCAGCAAAAAACACCCAGCAGTGCGAGCAGGATTATACTTTTCATCAGCGTTATTGTTTAACGAGTTTTAAAGTCTTTACTTCACCGAAGCCGGTTGAGATGCGCGCGTAATACGCGCCGCTCGAAAATTTGGAGCCGTCGAGATGAACGGTGTGAATGCCTTTGTCAAGCGAGTAGCCATGATCGTCGCCCCATACCTTACGACCCAATGGATCAAATACCTCGACAGTAACATAAGCCATCCGATTCAACTCAAACGACAATGTCGTCTCAGTTTTGAATGGGTTTGGTGAGGATGTGAATGATGCGAGAAAGATTGTTGGTAAAGCTGTGCTTGGTGAAACACTATTATGAGTCAGCAAAAAACCAAGACCGAGGTCTTCGAGAGATGGGATAGTAGTGTCAAGACGTCTTTTAAGAAGGGCAAGACTATCTTTTGTAATTTCTTCTTCAAGTCCTTTATCATCACATGGTTTTATTGTTCGAAGATATTTAAATACTGCAAGTCCTGCGTTTGTGGAATAGTACTTCCCGTATTGATAAGTTCCGGCAATGGAACCTAAACAATTGCAATAGTAATAAGGATTAGTAGTGTTCAAGTATAGTACAGAAATCATCCACTCACGATAACGGTCGTATCTAGTAGTATCATCGGGATCATATTGCTGAACCGCATTGTCAAGATAAAGGAACGCATGACTTGACCAATCATTATCCGAAACAGCACAACTCTCAACATATCTTCTCAGTGAATCATATCTCATTTTATATTGCTCTTTCGTATTCAGTGTACCAGAAGACCACCCCCTAAGCCTAAGACAGCTATCAGGTAAAGTATTAGGTGCTTTTTGTATAACAGATGTATTTGCTTTTTTCTTAATTAAGTCAAACTCACCACTGCAACTCCAACAAGGTGCGCCCGGACTTCCGCATCCAGTCATCGCTGTTCGAATATTTCTTGAAAACGGTAATGTATAGCCCGTGCTTTGCCAACAAAAAAAACTCAGCAGTGCGACTAGGATTATACTTTTCATCGGCGTTATTGTTTAACGAGTTTTAAACCCAATCTGATACGACCCAATGGATCAAATACTTTAACAGTGATAAATGCCACCCGATTCACCAATACCGGCAGTATAAATCGATCAATGGCGCTACACCTAATATACAAATATTTTCGCAAGCACACATCATATTTCGGAGAATATCAGTCGAACTCCGCGTATTATTTCAACGAACACACAGCGAGTGGTGTTTTAATAACATAGAATTTGAAATAGCATTGTTAATCGAGCAAACATATCGGGGGCTGTACTGTGGGGCGGGCGATTTTTATATTGATCCGCATCTTGCTGTCGAGCGTGCTATCGTGACTCACGGACATAGCGATCACGCTCGCGGCGGAATGAAATCGTATCTCACATCCCGCTCCGGCGAGCCAATTGTTAGGCGACGAGTCGGCGTCCGTGCTTCGATCGAAACGTTGGACTTTGGCGAGAAGATTGATATTAACGGTGTCACCGTAAGCCTTCATCCTGCAGGACATATTCTCGGCTCGGCACAAGTACGGGTTGAGCACAAAGGTGAGGTTTGGGTAGCCAGTGGTGACTACAAAACCGAACCCGATCAAACATGCGAGACCTTCGAGCCTGTTCGTTGCAATACCTTCATAACCGAATCAACCTTCGCACAACCAAAATATAAATGGCGCCCTCAATCTGAAATTTTTGCACGGATCAATGACTGGTGGCAGCTCAATGCGATGTGGGGTCGCGCAACGGTGCTGTTTGGATATTCGCTCGGCAAAGCACAGCGCTTACTTGCCGGAGCCGACCCAAGCATCGGTCCTATTTTAGTCTATCATACCGTTGATTCATTCTGCGCAGCATATAGATTATCAAACATTCAATTCCCCGACTATCATATTATTGACGAAACAACCATTGCGCATTATCGTGGCAAAGGCGCACTGATTATCGCTCCGTCGGAAATTCGCAAGACCGGAATTCTCGATCTCATTGGTGAATACGAAACAGGCTTCGCGTCGGGGTGGATGCTCAATAAATCTTCAATGCGCAGTATGATCTATGATGCAGGCTTTGCCCTGAGCGATCATTGCGATTGGAATGGCTTGCTCGGAGCCATCAAACAAACAGAGGCTACCCGAATATTTTCAATGCACGGTTTTACAGAAACACTAACCACATATCTCAAATCACAAGGATACGATGCTCACGAGATGCGCTAAGTACCGGATAAGTATTTTAATAGAAGCCCAAGATTTGTAAGCGGAAATAATTCATTCGCAGGCATCGGTGTATTGTCGTGCAGTTTTTTTTCCAGTTCTGCAATCACGATATACTCGCTCATCAACGGCAAACATTCTTCTAACAACATTCTCATTTGTTGTTCTCCTGATCTCAGTATTGCCTCTTGGGTAATCAGTGGTCGTTGCAGCGTATGTTTTTTATGCAATGATGCACCGAGCTTCCGAAGTAATCGGTCATATCCCTGAGGGATGTATCGCTTCCAGCGATAGCCGTTGTATGGTACGTTGTAGCCACTGTTATCGAGCGGAAATTTTTTTAATTCCGGAGCTATTGTATTCAAGAGGTAGTGATATATCAAATTCTTACTTCGGAATGCGGTCGGAAGTTTCGAAAGTAGTTCATACGCTTTTGGCGTTAACAGCGGATGCAAAAAATGAAGAAACTCCAGTTGCACATTCCCCTCTTGTGCATAATGCCCATTGCACATTTGCTCAATATAAAATCGATCAATCACATCTCCGGTAGTTAATGTATCCGGAAAAGCTGACAGCACCGTGTCAATCGTTTGCAACGTTGCCATCTCAGCATCTTTTTTTACCGATTCATTTAGATATTGCGACAACCACAGTGGCGAATGAATAAATTTGAGTATTCCTACTGCCACCGAACGCTCACGACCGATCGCGCCCAAACGTGCTTTGAGGATTGTCCTGCGGTATATCGGCGCACTTTGGCTATCAAGCATCGTCGAATAATTCGCCTGCTGATATTTCCATGACTCAAATATTATTGCACCATCAACCCCAAGCGCACCTTCTGACTGAGCCACAACTGATGAAACATATTGAATACTTTTATGAATCAACTGCTCATCATAAAGACAAACAGTATGACGAAGTCCTAACGATGACGCAATTTTTTTTGCTATCATTACGTCATACGAATTCTCTAACCCATGAGTAAAGAATCCAACACTCTCAGGCAGCCCCGCTGCTCGAACAAGCGCAAGCGTTATTCTCGAATCAAATCCACCGGTGAGTGCAACTCCAACTGATCCTATCTTTGAAATCTGATTCCTAACTGAATCAACTAATGTTTGTTGTAACTCCGCAAGTACTTCAGGAATCTCATTATGAGCAACATACGCATAAGACGGCGTGAAATATCTGGTGATATTTTTTTTATGGGTGCTATCAATTGTAAGTATCGAAGCAACTGGTAGTCGTTCTATGCCTTCAAAAAAAGAATTATTTCCTAATACCTGCTCAAATCGAATATAGTGCAATAGAGATTCTTTGCATATTGGCAGTTCTAATGCTTGGGCTAATGGTCGTTGTCTCGTAGCGAATATTATTGCACCATCATTAATAGTATAAAACAATGCAATATTCCCGAACGGGTCATTTGCCAGAGTGAACTGCTTCTGTCGAGCGGAGTAATATGCAAAACAAAAAGCACCTTCGCAATTTGACAGAAACTTGGTGTTGTGTTGTTCAAAGCCGGGAATAAATTCTTCGATGAATGTATCCTCACTGCCGAGCATATTTCCCGAAGGGAGAAAGAGAGTGCCGAAGAGAACTAACGCAGAACCATCACCTGATCGCAACACCTTACCGTCAATTGCTCCGACGATGATACCTTCCGATTCATATATATCACTATTACCGACAAAGAACTCATCGTCGAGCATTCTGCCCACGAATGTTTTCGTCCGGGTATCTCCCGAGGGTGCAAATGCGCCGAAGATAGCTTTCATATTATTATCAAAGTTACGAAAGCTTGGGAACACAAATTTCAGAAAAGCTCTTTGATATACTATACTTAATGTACTATTACTATGGATGAACTTGTATTACTTACTCGGATGAACAGCGAGCCGGAAGCTCAGATCATCAAACAAAAACTTGCTGAAGCAGATATTGAATGCTTGATGCAATCCGGCGATATGGACGGCGTCTTGCCCGCTATCGACTACACCATGGGCGTTGGTATCTATGTGAATGCTGATGATTTTGAAGAAGCCCAGAGTCTGATCGGTTCTGATCTTGATGATCTCGATGACGATACCGAGATTGGGGTCGGAGACTAACGTCACCAGACCTCGTTTCTCCGATATTTTATAGAACCTCCCCTCTTAGGTTTTCGTTGTAATGCCCGCTTATAAAGACGGAAGTATTGCTATTACTTCCGATAAATTTAATTCAATACTACTATCATTTTTCAATGAAAAAGATTACTGTTATCGGCGCCGGAAATGTTGGCGCAACCACTGCTCAGCGAATCGCTGATCGCGAACTTGCCGAGAATGTTGTTTTAGTTGACGTCGTCGAAGGCATTCCCCAAGGCAAAGCCCTCGATATGTTCGAGTCCGCCCCTGTTCATGGAACAGATACCCGCCTGACGGGCGCAAATTCCTATGAAGAAACTGCCGGTTCGGAGATTGTCGTGATTACCGCTGGTCTTGCCCGCAAGCCCGGTATGAGCCGCGATGATTTATTGGCAAAGAATGCCGAAATCGTAGGGTCGTGTGCAGAAAATGCTTTTAAGCAAAGCCCGAATGCAATCTTTATTATTGTCTCAAATCCGCTTGATGTGATGACCTACGTCGCTCTCAAAAAGACCGGACTTCCCCGTAATAAAGTGATCGGTATGGCAGGCGTACTCGATAGCGCCCGCTTCCGTAGTTTTATTGCTATGGAGCTTGATGTATCAGTGCAAGACGTTACCGCATTTGTGCTTGGCGGTCATGGCGACTCAATGGTCCCACTGGCTCGTTATTCTACTGTTGCCGGCATCCCGCTTCCTGAGTTGATTCCTGCCGAGCGTTTGGCACAAATCATCCAGCGCACTCGCGATGGTGGTATCGAAATGGTAAACTTGCTCAAGACCGGCAGTGCTTATTACGCACCTGGTTCGAGCGCAGCACAAATGGTCGAATCCATTGCCCGCAACAAGAAGCGTGTCTTGCCTTGCGCGGTATGGCTCGAAGGCGAGTATGGCTTGAGCGACACCGTTGTTGGTGTGCCGGTCAAACTCGGGTCGAATGGTGTCGAGCAGATCATCGAGATCAAACTGACTGATGCCGAAGCAGCCGAACTCAAGAAAAGCTCGGACGATGTGAAAGAAAACATCGCTAAAGTTAAACTTTAAGCTTGATGGCGAATATTACAAAAGGCGACTTTCAGGTCGCCTTTGCATTTTAAATTGATAATGGCGGATATGTGTGAATAATAACTCATCCGCAAATACGAAATTTTTCCATAAAATATGGGTTATTACTAATATGAAAAATACAACGATGTTCCAACGCTCTGCTCGCGCATCTTTTGTCGCGACCCTCCTTTGTTTGCTTGCACTGAATTCCTGCAGTACCGACACTCCGTCGGACAACAAACCTGTCACCATACAAAAAATGAAATTTACGGCAGGCAGCTCTCATTATTTTAATCTATTCCTCGTTGATACCGCCGACAAAAGCGGTAATAACGGCGATAAGATCATCGCTGATAGCGCTCAGTACAACCGCCAAGAATTGACGATCGATACTGCGCTCACCTATAAAGGATTTTCGAACGTAACGAGAATGATCTTTGCTTCGAACCAACCCGATACCAATTATTACTATCAAGACGCTTCGGGAAATGTGTGGAGATATAATTATGGATTTAATATCCTGAATAAATTTCAGTCGCTTGTGATTGCCTTAGGCGGACCTGTCGATGTCGGCTGGGTTCTCACTGCAAAACCCGGGGCGACAGTTGGCACAACATGGGTTGGCAAATCCGACTCATCTATCATACAATCATTCGGCATCAAAGTATACCTGACTGATAATGCAACAGTAATGAACGACACCGTGATTGCAGTCTCTTCAAATAATATCACGACACAGCATATTCGCCACATTGTCGTTGCATCCGGTGGCGGAACAAATGGCACGGTGATTATTGATACCTACATCTCACCTGAGTTGGGGACAACAGTAATGGATTTTTTCCATCACTCGCAGATCAGCGGACTCTTAGCAAATCTTCAAGCGAGAGGATCACAAAAAATAATGGTGCAGAAATAATCACTGCCCCATCAATCGGCGCGAGAGATCGGTTTGTAATATATTTTCCGGATCATAACGGCGTTTGAGATCGGCTAATGATTCAATTGCCGTTTTGCCGAGGAAGGCTTCGAAATCTTGTTTGCGGAGTGTTGCATCTTTTGCAAAATAGAAACGACCACCGGCGGCAAGCACAACATCATTTAACTTTGCACACAGAGACCATAACCGGTCTCTGTTCTTTTTTGTAACCTTAAAATCAAGTGCCAACGAATAGCCATCGACTGAATGTGTAATCAAAAACTGATCAAGCCGATGACGTTTGAAGACCGCTAAATACGGCACGATCTTCTCCGCCTGGCATAGTTCGATCTGTTTACGAAACACATCCTCCGCTTTTTCTTTCGGGACGAAGGATTGATACTGTATCAATCCCCCTTTGCCGTAAGATTTTTTCCATCCGGGTACGTAATCCAATAAAAATGCAAACTCGGCGTGCGACTGTTCATACTCTTTCGGCGCAAGCGGAAAGCGGCTCATCCAATAACGAAGCGTATTGATTATTTTGATACCAAAGTTATACGAAAACGGTCGCATAAAAACCCAAAGCACTGATTTCGGAATAAAACCGAATAGTGTTTCAGGCAGCATTTGACGCTCGACTCGTAGCGTTTGTGCCGGGAAATGATCTTCGTTCGGCTTGTAGTAGTTTGCTTGGTGTACTATCGAGCGTCCCAGATTTTTTCCTGTCGAAAAACAATCTACCCATCCTACTAAATAATCGCTTTCGGGGATTTGTTTTTCGAAAATTTCGAACTGTCCATGAAGGTCATTTGATGTAAATCCTTTGACGTGCAACAAACCTGAATAGACCTTCTTCATCTGCATCGTGATCTTCACGAAGCATCCCAACATTCCGAAGCTCGAAATGGCACTGTAAAACAACTCCGGCTCGTTTTCTTTGTCAATCAATTTTATCTCGCCGTTCGGGAAGAGCATTTCGAACGAGACAACATGATCTCCGATTGGACCTACCTTAAAATTATTTTTGCCGTGAATGTTCATCCCCAGACACCCACCGATTGTCGGATACATTGTGCCTGATACAACCGGGGACCACCATCC
>JANYDV010000135.1 GCA_025363505.1 Bacteroidota bacterium | reverse complement strand
TAACAAATCAGTATTCGAGAAGAGAGTTACAAATCCGGATGTAAATCCGGATTTTTTTTTGTCTCGCAACTTTTTCACTGATTTGGGGTTACTATCTTGTAAGGATAGCAATATCTATACGCTACGATCAATTTGTCATTTATTCACAACACAATCTAACTTGTTGGTATGAAAAAACTTACTACAATCTTATTAACCCTGCTCTGCTTCGTTTCGACCCAGAGCTATGGTCACACTGGAACAACACCAATACGACCTACAAAGGCAACTTTGCCACCCCAAAGTGTTTATCTTACACCACCAAAGTACTTAGCACCTCTTTCTCCGCTTACTTTGGATAGTTTGTACTATACAGACCTTGCATCTAACCAGTTGCGATACGAACTAGTACCAGGCACGATTACATTTAACCTTGATGCAACAACTAAATTTCTTGATACAATTATGGGGTATGCCGAACGTTTTACGGCTCCTTACATTGCCTATCTTGATAGTATTCAATTTGATTTCGTAATTTTTAATGCAGTCAAATTTCCAGGCAATAGACTCTTTGTAACAGTCAATGGTCAAACCTTATCAAATGGAATACCATATTCCGGCAATTTAATCGATTCAGCTTCAATATACGGCATAGACGATGAAACTCTCTATCCTACTCTTACCCCACTGACGCAAACAGTTACGTTCAAGCATAAAAGAGTTGGAAAAGATTTTTTTGTTTCACTATTTACTGCGTATGATTTTACAAACGAAAACACAACAGATTTCCAGAACAGGATTGGAATATTAGGTGATTCTTTAGATTACCCTGATGGTACGGTATTTGATAAAAATATTCATCGTGGTTATATGGAGGGCTTACATTATCAAGCTGGTTACAGAGGTATAACCTTAAGCGATCAATCTGGAAATGCAGGATCACCTTTCTATACAAATTTCTCTGTTAAGGCTTTTGTTTCAAGTATAGCTAATTCCGTAGAAGAGACAAAGACTAAAAGCAACGCACTTGCCCAGAACTTCCCGAATCCATTTAATCCTTCAACTGAGATTCGTTATTCGACCTCAGAGCGTGTGTATGCAACATTGAAGGTCTATAATGCTCTCGGAAGAGAAGTAAAGACCCTGGTTGATGGGTATGTAGATGGCGGCGAGCATACTGCAAATTTCGCAGCTGATAACTTGCCATCAGGGACATATTACTACACACTGAAAGCGGGTAACTTTACCCAGACTAAGCGTATGATTTTGGCGAAGTAATTTCAGAATTTTTTCGTGATAAAGCGGCGCCATTGGTGCCGCTTTTTTTTTGGACAGTTTTGAAAAAATTGTTTCGGACACTTGAGAGTCTATCTCTCTGTTGATAACGCTTGCAAATATTGATCAAATGAAAAAGATACCAATAGTTTTACCGCCAGCAAAGAATTTTCTTGCATTAGAAAAGAAGTACTCTTCTTATGAGCATAGTAAGATCGTCATCGTACAAGCCCCGTATGAGAAAACCGTAAGCTATGGCAAAGGCACAGCAAAAGCACCTGAAGCGATCATTAAAGCATCGCAATATGTCGAATTCTTTGACGATGAGTTTTTTCAGGAGATTTGTTTTACCTTAGGCATTGCCACACTTCCCGCATTGGCTTATGGAGCAAAGTCCGGCAAATCAGCACTTGATCTATTACAGAAGACTGTGGGAGAACATATTGATGCAAAAAAGTTTGTTGTAACCCTTGGTGGGGAGCACTCGATCTCAACAGCTCCGATTGCGGCACATTTTAAGCGTTACCCTAATATGTCGGTATTGCATTTTGATGCACACTCAGATCTTCGTGAGAGTTATAGCGGGACACGTTATAGCCATGCCAGTTTTATGGCTCGTGTTGCCGATGAGACCCAGTTTCCGATGGAGCGTGTCGTTCAGGTCGGTATTCGTGCTCAATGTAAAGAGGAGTACGAATTTATCAAAAAAAATAAAGTGAAGACATTCTATGCCACGGAGATTCGTCGTGGGATACATACAGCAAATTGGCAGCAACAGATAGCAAAATCGCTCCCAACAAATGAAGTCTATATTACTTTCGATGTAGATTATTTTGATCCGTCGATACTTCCAACCACGGGTACACCTGAGCCTGACGGTTTTCTTTGGAACGAGACCATACAACTATTTCGAGAACTACAAAAAGCAGGGAAGAAGATCATCGGTTTTGATGTCGTCGAGCTTGTGCCAAACTCATCACAACAGCATGCCACCTATCTTGTTGCAAAGTTAGTGTACCGAATGCTTAATTTTGCTTTTACGAAACAACAAAAAAGCCGACGGTAAGTCGGCTTTGTTATGAAACATACTAGAGGTATTGCCCAATAGGTTTACATTGCTTCGGCTAAGTTTGCCGGACGCATTTGTTTTACTTCTTGCCAGTGATGACACGCTACCCAATGCCCCGTTTCTTCTTCGATAAGTGCGGGTTCTTCGGCTATGCACTTTGGGGTCGCATACGAACAACGTGATGCAAAATTACATCCTGTCGGGTAATTTGTTGGTACAGGCACCGTACCTTCGATAGTCATCAGTCGCTCTGACTCAATATGAATCTTGGGGATCGACCCAAGTAAGCCAACAGTATATGGATGCAGGGGATTAAAATACACTTCATCTGCGGCAGAATATTCGACAATATGCGAAGCATACATCACCGCCACTTTATCGGCGTGTTCAGCGATCAC
>JANYDV010000108.1 GCA_025363505.1 Bacteroidota bacterium | reverse complement strand
TGCGTATGTTGTCGAGGAGTTCAAGCATAGTTTTGATAGTGTTTGCATCTTTGTTTTCTATTCCAGTCCCCGATGTATTTTTATCATCAAAATATCCTTTCCATAAATATGCTTTTAATTTTACTACCAATGTTTGGTTTGGTAGATGATTATATATTTCAGCTAGGGTATTGATTTTTTGTGTGTCTTTTGGAAGTTGCGAGCTGAGAAAGCCAATTATTCGATCACTTGCTAAATTGTAGCCCAGTGCCATTTCCGGTGTTTTATCTACCGTATAGTAGAAAAAATCAGCTTTTGGTGTTTGACTGTGGCTATGATTATCTTTTGAAGTGTTGGGCATAAAATCACTGTCTTATGATGAAAAAATTCTATCGAAACATACAACAATTATGAGAACTAAGTTTACACAGAATTAGAAAATTATATATAGATAAACACTTTATTGAAAAGGAGAGGTTTATAGTTCAACTAGTAATTTCTCAATTCCTACAATCTCCGCATAACACAACTTTCTCACCGGGGGGAGGTATCATTTTCCGTTCAACAGGCTCATCGCTTATTGCACTGATCCTGACTTCGGCGGAGCGTCTGTGCTCAAAAGAAATATCGTGTTGGTCAATGGCTCTGCCAATCGCTGTGATATGGAGTAATCCTTCTTTTTTAAGCATTCGATATTGCTCGATGTTTTGCGACCATATATTATCCAACAGGGTAGCCAAATTGTAGGCACGGAGTTCGCTGAGGAGTTGGTTGCCGCCAAAGCCGAATTTTTTCATTGCGACATTATGCCGAAAATGATCTTTTTCATCTTCCGGTACTTGCACAGCACTTTTGGTAAAATCAATATCCAAGCCAAAGTAATGACAATCACCCCCATAGCCACGGGGATCGGTAAATCCTTCGACAACTACTTCTATGGGTTTTCGTTTAGCAATTGCTTGTTTGATGCAAGCGCTGCCGAATGCAGATTCCATTGCCTTAAGATGTTGATCAATCGCATTGTCAACCTGCGCGGCAAACTCGGGACCGCGACTGTCGAACTCCTTATAATCGATGCATTCAGAATGTTGCCGAATAGTCTCGACTTTGAAAGAGTATAATTCTCCCGGTGGACAAATCGTTTTTAAGCAAGATGAATCAACGAACAACGACGGACAATCAACATACTTCGCAAATTGCTTCGTCGTGGGGCACCAATAGCCTGTCACAAAATACTGTACTTTTTTTATTGGGAATGTGTCAATACAGCCCGATTGATAATAGGTAGAAGTATCCCAAATAAAAAGAGTATGCGGGGTAAAGGCAGTGCAATTTCTTTCGCCGATGATCGTGTCAACCGCACTGATATATTTAGCAGAGTCGGATTCTGCTTTAATAATTGTTGTGAAAAATTTTGAGTCGGCGGCAGGATTTTCCGGTGTCGGTAAAAAATCAGCTGTGAGCAACAGCAGTGGTTGCTGTGCATTCGATCGAATGGTAACTTCTCGATCCCCGGTAGTGAGATGCACAGGCGCGGCGACTCGCTCGGTGGTTTGGCGTCGGCGTTTGCGAACATCTAACTCTAATCGTGCAGCATTGCCGGTGAGTTTGACCCATACAATATCAAAATCTTTTTTCTGATCGTATGCTCCCTTGTTCGATGAGTATAAGAAAAAAGAACCACCCGGAGAAATGCAAGGATGGATTTCATCCGAGCCCTTAAAGTTAATCGCATCAAAGGCAAGTGCTTCAGCCTTACCAACTGGCAAGCCTAGCTCGTTGATCTTCACGCGCCAAATATCAAAGTCACCCGATATATTTGTTGAGTAATAGAGAAAGTGGTCTTCAGAGATGAACGGGGTTTCTTCACTATATGCGACTGAATTGATCTGATCGAGTGCGACCGGTTCTGACCAATGACCACTATTATCAAGTGTGCTCATATAGAGATCGGCTTTGCGAGTACCGGGATTTTTTCTGTCGGATGCAAAGTAAATAAATTTGCCGTCAGGAGAAAGGGCAGGTGAGTCGTCCCATTCCGGTGAGCACAACTCAGACAATCGTCGAACTGTCCACTCTCCACTGGTAAATCTCATTTCATAGAGATCATTTCCATAATACTTACCATCGACTAATCGATTCGAGCCAAAGACTCCAACGTCGGGATTACAAGCCGCGAAACTTGGTGTGCCTTCGAGCACAATAGTATTGTCATTCGTAATGATAGAAAATGGAGCATTGGCTTTTGCCGGTTCTCCGAAACTACCATTTGAGCAATCAGAAATATAGAGTGAGCGCGACCTGCCAGATTTTGTTGCTCTTGCCGAAGTAAACCAACACTCGGTTACCCCTGACTTTAATGAGCGAAATGTTGCGGCATAGTCATCACTTTTTGTATTGATCTGCGCAATAGTATTCGCGAAGCTCATCAATGATACAATAACAAAAATAAATACTTTCATTCGAGATTAGATGGGATATGATGCTTGGAATACCGCGACCCACACACCGTTTGAGAGAATAATGTTGTCGATATAGATCAAGCCACATTGTCCGGTGGCAGATCGAAAAATAATGAGATCATGAATTGCTGCGGTGATTGTGCTTGTTCCGGCATTTCCGCAAAGTGCTTTTGCACCCGCCGGTATCGGATCATCACAAAACTTGATGCCCGCTTTTGATGGTGTATAATTCGATTGAACTCGTTGGAATGTAGTAGCGCTTTGCGACTCCAACGTCACAGTTGTCGAATTGACCGCTGTGGCATAAATATCCGGCTTGACTGTGGGAGAGGAATTGAATTTGAATTGATCAGTCCCGACGAAAACAAAACCTCCGTATGAAGTTGCGGTGATTCCGTATTGGCTGATAGCACCATCGAGACAGTGAATGCAAACTGGATATGCTTGCCCAACAACAGGAAGGGTAATGTTGCAGAGTACAATAGAATTGTTGAAAATGGTTGTCGGTGGTGTTGTTGCTAATACTTTGTTGCCATCGGGCACAAATCGAATCGAGAAACACTCGCTTGCGCCTGGGGCAAGAATAATTGTCTCACCATTATATTGAACACCTGCAGTATCATATCGAATTTTGAATTGCGGATCGTTGAGTAAATACTTTAGATCAAATTGCAATTTACCGTCGCCGGTATTTTTAATACAAATCATTTTATAGTCGTCATCAGCATCGATACAGTTCGAGATCGTATCATTTTTTAAGAAAGAACGAGAATATCCGTTAGTCTTAACAGTATCTATTTGGCAAATTCCGAGACCAACTTTGCCGTGATAAATAATTGGCAATGTATCGCAATCAGTAATCGTACCATCCGATGCTTTCTTCTGGACTTTATAGAGCGTTGTATCGACAAACTCACCACGGCTTATCGGTGTGAACTCGACCAGCATCGAACCAAGTGATTGCTTCGAAGAAAGTGTTGCCGAAGTTGCACCGAATGCGCCACCAAAACTCAGGACTGAAAGCTCCGGTCGTTTGAAGGATTTGATTTTTGTAAAAATCAAATCGCAACCGAGGTCATTTGAGTTGGTGATACTCGAAAGATCAATCGTTGTTTGCTTTGGTGGAAAGCCAATATCAACTTGATTGGTATCAATTCCGCTCGAATTCAAACCAAAACTTATTGAATCATATTGTGGGCAATCACAATGTTTACAAGGGATACCTTTACCCTTGAGATGAATGGTGATCGTAATGTTTGGAGCGGCATTCACGATAATATCAGTACCATCAAGCGTAAACGGCAAGTGTGATGTGCTCTTATAGGTTACAGATACATTCAACCCACGACCTGCAGTCCAGGGAGCAGGATATGAAGTGAGAGTTGTTTGTGGATTACTTAATGTAACTGTTGTAGTAAAACCATTAATATTAGTGCTCGTAACGGAAGAAATATTTGCAGGAGGTACACAGTTATGAGTAAAAACACCTGCTGTAAGTGTAACAGTCGTATCGGCATCAACGCAGATCGTTTCGAAATCGAGAGTGCGGTCAATGTTTGTTCCGCAAGGGATGCTATCTTTTCTGGTAAAGACAATTGTTTCGAGATGATCGCGACAGGGCATCACAAACTTAACAGTATCGTGAAGCGGTGAGTAGCTTGTAGTTGCTGTTGCAGGTGGTGCATCAGCGATGATCGTGTATTGTTCGCCAATAATAGGTACCTGTAACTGATAATAGTATGTACTCGTCGTTTCGTCGGTTGTAGTAGGGGTAATGCCAACTCCATCGGCGGTTCGTAGAAGAAACAGTCGTGCGCCGGGTAATGCGGTGTTAGCCTGGTCGCGTACTCTGATTCTTAGAAGTGCAGGGACATTAATTGCTGTTGGCTCGTTCGGCAACTGGCAAGAAAGCTCTACGAATGCACAGACGATCAGAAGACAGGTCGTTACGATTGTTTTTATATTTTTTACCATGGCAATCTTACTCCGACTTTTAGTGTGATGCTATGGATAGTGTTTCGATTAATGATCGAACGATCTTCGCATTGTGGACACGGTGTTGCCAAATGTAATTGCATATAACGGTAGCCAAGAGCGAGCATAAAGAGATCACCGATAGGTAAACCAATTCCGGCGCCGAGTAACAGCGGTTTTCTATCATTCGGATTTACAGAGTTTGAAGGTGTTCCCGAACCATCAAATGTTCCGTCGAAGAGGGTGCCGCCTTCTATATATAGAAACGGTCGAAAATCAGAAGTCAAACGCTTGACTTGTTGTACGAGAATGACGGTGGAGTCGGGACGGGAGATACTTCGTTCGCTATAGTCATTAATCGGAGCGTCAATGGGCGTTTGTCCCGGGGTTTGAAAACTGCAAGAGTCAGGATAATAATAGGTGACGGTTTGGACACGATCAGAGCCTAAGAAGGAATATCGTAAATGTCCAAATAGCGGAAATCTTGTTCGCCCGCCTTCAAAAAGTATACCGCCTCCGATACCGAATTTCAATCTTTCGCCGAGTAACGATCCGAATGGTGAGACTATTGCTTCGAGAGATTCATAAATTGGTGTGAAGCCTATTTTCCGAGCAGTGGTATCTTTCCCCGCATAAGCAATTAATCCATATATCTCCACGAAATTCTGCGGAACGTCGAGAATATTATCTTGATAAATATCGCGTGCCGGATAAACGGGGTATCTCAATGGGTCATGCGATCCGCCAATACCTTCATGAGAAAAAGCTTTGATGCTTTCGACAAGCACCGTAGTGTCATGGCAAACATTATTCACACGCCAGTGCATTGTGACGGCTTGCTCAAAACGACCAAAGCGTAAGAGCGTTGTTCTGTTTGCCGAACGAACACCCCGAAGAATGGTGGCATTATTAAACTGCACATCGAAGACCGAATCGGCAAAGCTTGCAAGTTCTCCGGGTCGTTTGCAGGGGGTACAGTTTTGTTCTTGCGCGTGCACAATGCTTGTGCAAAGCAATGAAAGCAGAATAACAGCAAATAGGGGCAATTGCCTCATAATAATAATAATTTGTAACCAAATGCCAACTGAAGTGTCTTTAAATAACATTCCTACTCAATAATGACACTCGAATAGCAGAGAGTATTTCAGGAGAAGTGTAACAATACAAGTGGAATGAAGTTCTTCACGTCAGATCATTATACTATCCAAAACACTTATGCGTCATTTCTATAGAATTGTGCTTCTTCTGGTAACATTATCGCTTGCAGTTGGGTCAGTTATTGCACAACCCAAAACCGATCTTGGTCGTGATTTTTGGTTTTGTATCCCGATTAATGCCGATACATCGGGTGGGAATTTCAATACCTTCTACATATATATTACTTCTACTGCTAATACGACTGCTTCAATACAATTTGGTGATAATCCGGTAATTGAAAAGCCATTAACTGCTTATTCAACAGCAACGATTACTTCGCTCGCTCCCTCTAATGAGATACCTTCGAACATTGAACTACAAACAAGTGACACAATTCACAGGGACAAAACAATACATATTTGGTCTAATGATGCCGACCTTTCAGTCTCGTTCTTTTCAAGACAGGCAGGCTCTGCCGAAGGAATGTATTGTATTCCCGTCACTGGGTGGGGCAAAGAGTATATTGTTGCTTCATATAACTCTCTTATTGCAGATATTAAGTTTGGAGATTTCCCTTCACAGTTTGCTATTGTTGCGAAATATAACAATACACTCGTTTACATTGTACCGACAGCCGATATTCGCAAGCAAGGTGCACCAAGCGAAGTAAGCCATCCAAAAGGAA
>JANYDV010000092.1 GCA_025363505.1 Bacteroidota bacterium | reverse complement strand
AATTTGAAAAACAGTATGAAAAAAATCACGAAAATCTCGATATGTTGTTTCGTTGTGATCGTAATGCTTGGCAGTACAATGTCGAATACCAGAGCACAAAAACGGAATGACCTTTCGGTTGACTTCATCAATCTCTTCGTACAACATTATGTGAGTTTGCAGTACGAGTTTGCTCTTAATGAGGAAAGCAGTCTCGCATTGCGAGTATATTTTGCACCAAAATCCCCGTTTACGGAAGATTTTACTGCACCGGGAATTGGCGCTGCGTATCGTTTTTATCTCACAAGTGACCATGCAGTAAGCGGACTAAATTTCGGACCAGCTGTGGATGCATTCTTTTTTAGTAACTCTACTACAAGCCGTTCGACCACGGTGCTTTCGATTGGTGGAGATGTTGCATACAAACTCTTAGCGGGACACTTTTCGGTAGAACCTCAGGTCTCTTTACGTATTGGTGCGGTCGGGGATTATGTAACTCACTATACCGGTACTTATATTTATCCATCGGTCTATCTCGGCTTCGCGTGGTAAAAATCCCATCAGTTTTTTTAGGCTTCCTCCGACAAGTGATTGTCGGAGGAAGTTCTGTTTTATTGATGCTGATGGTCAGTATTTTTTTTATGTCGTGTCTTGTTGAAATGGGGTACTCGCAAACTAAGACTACCACGAAAGAAACAGCAGGCTTTTACCGTCCAGATTATGCAACCGTAAGTCTTGGCTTTGCGACCCGTTCGAATCATATGAATGGCTTGACTTTAAATGCGGCGTTTCGATCGCCTCTCTCCTCAGATTTTGATCTCGAAGGCAGAATATTCGAGCGACGGTTTGCTGATACAGGTTTTGGGTTTGCATTTGTTGGTTTTCTGCCTGATTTGGTCAAGATTGGCGACTCGGGTGCGAATATTGAGCCGATGCTCGGAGCAAGTTTTACAGTTTGGACTTATACGGTTGCTATTGGTATTCCGATGGGTCTGGAATTTCATCAGCCGATTATTAGTATTCTCGATTTGAGTATTGGCGGAACTGTTGAACCCCAGTTTAACTTGAACTCAGATAAAAACAGTGTTATTGTTGACGTAAGAATAGGAATACGATATCATCAATGATGTTCCAAACTCTATCAAAGAAAGCGTTTGTATTTGTTCTGGTGACGGGGCTGATCACTCTCACACAGATTGGGAATGTATTGGCGCAAGCCCCGGCGGTACCAACGACGATGACCCCACGAGATTCGGCTAACGAAGACAACCGCCGTCGTCGCGCTGATATGGCGCTCGTGAAATCTATTGCCGTTATGCCTTACATAACCCTTAGTTATAATCTTCAATCAGGACAAGCATTTGCCAAGAGTGCACAAGGCGTTGGGTATGGCGTAGGCTTGGCGTTCGATCTTGCACCCGATAAACAGCCGCTTGGGTTGTATGTTGATTTTGCCTATCAAGATATGCGTGCTTCGGCGAATGACGGTGCTTGTAAATTGATCCATCCTGATGTGGATACAATTTCTGTCTCAGTGCCGGTGACTCATTATTTTTCGTATGCACTAATGGAAGTGTTCTTAAAATTGCAAAGTGCAAAAACGAATGGTTATTTCTTAATTGGCGGAAGTATGGGTATTTCAACTACCAGCCTTACCGTCAAAGAAGGACCGGGAGTTAAAGAATTTTCCGATTGGAGCAGTCAATCATTTTACAATCAATTCCGATTTGATATTCGTGCCGGCATTGGCTTCAAACTTGCCGAGATCAGTGGGCATGCGATGATATTTGAAGCGCGTTTTGGCTATCCGCTCACAACCATTATCACCGATTATCATGATGTCTGTAATGGCTCCGGTGCGCATGGTTCGTGGCGCGCTGTCACATTGCAGGGCAATTTTGGGTTGCGCTTATAAGCGTAACATTCTCTTTACTATTCGTAAAAATATCCACATTCATTCTATATTACAGTGCTATGAGGAAATCTTGGTTAATTATTGGCTCGATCTTATTTATTGTGATCGTGCTGTTCTCTTGGTATAGAAGCACATTCAACGGAATGGTGCAGTTGGAGCAGGGGATCAAAGAATCAATCGGAAATTTGAGCACGGCATATCAGCGTCGTAGCGATCTTATCCCAAATCTTGTTGCGACGGTGCAAGGTTCGGTACAGGCAGAACGCGCTACACTTGATGCAGTTATTAGTGCCCGCTCTCGTGCAACGGCAATGCAACTTACCCCTGAAGCACTCAAAGATCCTGCCGCGATGGCAAACTTTGAGAAACTTCAAGGACAGCTCACGGGCGCACTTTCGCGCTTGCTCGTGACGGTCGAGAAATATCCGGATCTGAAATCTCAAGAGAATTTTATTACGCTGATGAATCAGATCGAAGGCGCGGAAAACCGTGTCTCGACCGAACGTAAAAATTACAACGAACGTGTAAAAGATTTCAACGCGAAGATCCTTTCATTCCCGGCAAGTATTATCGCAGGGATGTCGGGCTTCAAAGATTATCAATACTTCCAAGCCGCGCAAGGTGCCGAGAACGCCCCAAAGGTAAACTTCGGAACAGAACCCGCACCGCCAACAAACGGAGCCGCCCCACAAGAAGCCCCATCAAATCCTGCACCAAAACGGGGAGTAGAGCGACCGACAAAATAAATTGTTTATTTTTATAACACAATCCGCCTACGGTTTAGACCGAAGGCGGATTTTTTTTGTGTTAGGTATTCTTTCGTTGTTAAAAAAGCGGAATTCTTCGTTGGATAATTCACGTTGTAAGATAAAATGCAAAATGTGTTATCATCCTGCAACAACCAATCCACCTGCGCCTGCCTATGTTACCAAAGAGGATTGCACAACCGGAACTGTCGGAACACCGGATTGTGAATACTTGAATCCATGGAATGTGGGTGATTGCGGTCTGGTTGATTGTTCCTCAAACCCCAATTAAAAAACTATGAATAGCAAATCATTATTATTAATGATGCTTTTACTCCTGACAACATTGTCAGGAGTAAAAGCTCAATATGTGTGGCATCTCAGCCATGGTGATGCTGATTTTCGTTATACATATTCTTTTACGGCAATTTCAAGCTATGGAAATAATTGTTCTGTTACGTGCTCATTGAATGATGTTCTAAAACGTATTTATCAAAATGTAATATTCCGTAGTACGGATGGTGGTGAGCATTGGAAATTACAAGATCCGGGTCTTGATTGGAGAATTATTACTGACGCACCACCATCAAATGAACGAATGATCATACCGGAATCGCCGGCGGCTACAATATTGAGTGAATCAATTTGTTGGATAGTTACTAATAGTGGTGCG
>JANYDV010000091.1 GCA_025363505.1 Bacteroidota bacterium | reverse complement strand
TTACTTTGTGCCCTTCTTCGATCCATGTACGAGCGTGTCGCAATTTGAAATCGAAATCATGGGTATCAGTACCCGGATGAAAACGAAGCTCTTTGATGAGCTGCTTATGCTGAGATGCTTTTGCGACACGGTCGCGTTTTTGCATCTCATACCGGTACTTACCGAAATCCATCAATTTACAAACCGGCGGTTCAGCATTTGCTGATATTTCTATCAGATCAACGCCACGTTCGCGAGCAATCTTCATCGCATCTTGGGGTGACATAATACCCAATGCACCATCATCATCAATAAGTCGAATTTGCGGAACGCGAATCTGCTCATTGAGACGAACCCCATAATTCTTAACCGGCATTTCACGGCTAAAGCGATTTTGCCGCGGGCTTGGTTTCGGGGTCGGCGTTAAAAACACTTGTTTAGCCATTCACCGTTGCGAAATGGTTAACACAAGAAGTAAAAACAGTTATTGACAATCTCAAGTAGTCTATTATTATGTGAAAATTTATTCGTTATCCGGGTATAGCGGATTCCGAACTGACGAGCGAAAATGCTTCTTCGAGCGGAATCGTTCCAATATTCCCTACTCCATGCCTACGAAGGGATACAGTACGGGCTTCGAGCTCCTTGCCACCGACGACAAGCATAATCGGAACTTTCATCAATTCCTGATCTCTGATCCGAGCATTCACCTTCTCGTTTGAGGCATCAAGCACGACCCTTACGCCCAATTCTCGCAACCTATCTACTATCTCTTGGGCATACGGTGTTTGCCCATCAGTAATCGGTAGTACTGCTACCTGAACCGGAGCAAGCCAAACCGGGAAATTACCTGCATAATGCTCGATCAATAAACTGATGAATCGCTCAAATGAGCCGAACGGAGCTCGGTGAATAATTACCGGGCGATGCTTTTTGTTGTCAGCGCCGATATATTCAAGATCAAAACGCTCCGGCATGACATAATCAACCTGAACAGTCCCTAACTGCCAACTTCTGCCGAGCGCATCTTTAAGCAAGAAGTCTATCTTCGGTCCATAGAATGCGGCTTCGCCGGGTGCGATCTTGTAATCAAGACCCATCGCATCAGCAGCTTCTTTTACATCTTTCTCGGCTTGAATCCACTGTTCGTCTGTTCCGCCATACTTTGTGGTGTTGGCAGGATCACGAAACGAAAGTCGGATATTAAAATCATTAAAGCCCAGTGTTTTCGAAACGTGCTGTGTCAGTTTGATCACACTGCACAATTCATCTTTTAATTGCTCGGGCATTAAATAGATATGTGCATCATCTTGTGTGAACGAACGCACGCGCGAAAGCCCATTGAGTTCACCTGATTGCTCGTAACGATATACTGTGCCAAACTCTGCCAGTCGCACGGGAAGATCGCGATAGCTTCGCGGCTTCGAGTCGTAGATCATATGATGGTGCGGGCAATTCATCGGTTTGAGTAAATACTCTTCATCGTCAACGACAATAGGGGTGAATTGCGAATCTTTGTAATAGGGATAGTGTCCGCTTGTTTTATATAGCTCGATATTTCCGATATGCGGAGTGACGACTTGGGAGTAGCCCATTTTTTGTTGGGCACGGCGTAAGAATGTTTCGAGCTGATTGCGAAGCACAGCACCATTCGGAAGCCAAACCGGCAAGCCACCACCGATCTTTGGTGTGAGCATAAAGAGTTCAAGCTCTTTGCCGAGTTTGCGATGGTCACGCTTTTCAGCTTCTTCGCGAGCGTGAATAAACTCTTCGAGTTCTTTTTTGGTCGGGAAGCTGACGCCATATAATCTCGTCAGCATCGGGCGCTTCTCATCTCCGCGCCAATAGGCTCCGGCTATCGAGAGGAGTTTTGAGAATTTAATCTTGCCCGTTGATGGCACATGTGTACCGCGACAAAGATCGGTGAACTCGCCTTGTTGATAAAAAGTAATTGGCTGTCCTTTCAAACTTTCGAGTAGTTCGAGTTTGAGCCAATCATTTTTCTCGGTAAAATATGCTACTGCATCTTCATACTTCTTTTCGATGCGAGCGAACGGCACGTCACGTTCGGAAAGCTCTGCCATTTTTTTATCAATCACCAACAAATCATCCGGCTGAAGTTTGACGCCTTCAGGAAGCTGCATATCATAATACCAACCTTTTTCAATTGGCGGTCCTATTCCGAATTTGGTGCCGGGATAAAGCGCCTCAACAGCTTCTGCCATTAAGTGAGCACTCGAATGCCAGAAGATTGATTTGCCTTCGTCGCTTTCCCATTTGACGATTCGCACAGCAGCATCTTCGGTGATGGGTGTGGCGAGATCGTAGGGTTTTTCGTTAACATAAATACCTAACGAAACCTGTGCAAGACGCGGCGAAATTGATTCGGCGATCTGCATACCGCTCACGCCGCGCTCGAACTCGCGGACGTTGCCGTCGGGGAATGTAATTTTTATTAAGCTCATAAGCGTCAGTAAACAGAAATTATACAACAATCTACTCCCGAAAACGACAACAGGCAGGTTTTGAACCTGCCTGTTGATCGAAAAATCACCGAATCATACCTTTTATCTACACTATCACTTCCCAGAGAGCATTAGTTTTCCTGCTATGACGGGATTGCCGTAGGTGTCATTGACGATCAGATAATACATTCCTCTCGGGAGCGAACTGACATTTACTTGGATGTCAGTGTGGTCACCGACTATTCCTTCTAAAGCAACCCGACCCAGAACATCTACCAGATGAAACGGAGTCGAGCTTTCGATTGAGGCGATGTTTACTGTGGTTGTGGCTGGATTAGGATAGAGACGGTCGTGATAATTTAAATACCCTGACCATTCAACTCGGTTTAGTTCGTGATCGCCACTTATTACAATCGAAGGCACACCGTCTATTTGTGAATAGGTATAAAGAGCTAATGGATTGCCTGAAGATGGTATCACAACGTTGCGCAGTACATAAGCCTCGTAGGCGGTGTCAAGCAGTAATGAATCCGTTCTCCATGTCAATCCACGATCTGTGCTCCGAAGAATATGTTTATTCGACTCGCCACCTGCAATAACCGTATCACGACTTAATGTCGTCATTTTATCAATTGACCAAATTGAGTCAAACAATTGAGGTGCGCTCCAGTGCATTCCCCGATCAGTCGAACGCATCATCATTCCGGCTGAGACAGTCCAATCCCCGCTCACATTGTATTTCCCATACGCTATGACTGTATCCAAACCGCCAAAGCTGCAATTATTAATATAGTAATGATAAAAAGGATTAGGGATGTTATCTATCGAATCAATCAGGACGGCGGAATGATTAACTGTCTGAAAATTATCTGTCGTGTAATAAAAAGGACCATTCGGTGAAGTAAATCCCGCAAACGTTTGATTGCCAAGATACTGACGTTTATTGATGCTTTTCCAGACTGTTGAGGTCGTGCTATCCCAATGTAAACCACCATCGGTGGTTGTATAGAATCGTGGTGGTCCATCACCACGATTTTTTACTGTCTTGTACGAAATTAAGAAACCACTATCGTTATTATAAAAAAATACTGCACCAGTAACGCCATCTAGTATATTACTATCAATATTTTTCCAATGTGCACCGCCATCGGTACTGAGCAATGTAAGATTACTGTCATAACCATCTCGTGCTCTGCCCCGCGAAAGG
>JANYDV010000062.1 GCA_025363505.1 Bacteroidota bacterium | reverse complement strand
AATTTGAATAGCTTTCGACATTTTTTTGGTAGTCACCAGCACCAACTGCAATAACCATTCCTTGTGGAAGGTAATCGGCAGGAACAAATCTATTGACATTATGGTAATTCTGTTTGGCAGCAACGAATGATACGCCATTTTGATATGCTTCTTCTGCTGCCCTCCGCAAGGAAGAAAATTCAGGGGAGGCATAATCACCAGCTTGTCCCGATTTTGCATAACTATTATTGATGACATTGACGCCAAACCCATATCTTGATTGGGTTGTATCAATTGGATTCTTGACAACTGTTGTACTTGAGGAACTAGCCAGAAGGATTGCAGAGGAAATATAGTCGGTTCTATAATCAAGTTCATTGCTTGCAGTCGGGTTTGTCACACGAATTCCATACAATGTAACACCAGCTTTCATCTCACTTGTATCAGCACCCGCATTTCCCCAGCCACCAGCAACTCCAACAATTTCAGCAACACCATTAAAGATACGATTTGTACTTGCACCAATAATTGATGCACAAGATGTTCCATGCTGGCAATTGAGTGTCAGAGTATTGTTTAGTGCCGAACAGTCAAAAGTATCATTAGTGTAATTCCAACCGTTTGCGACTCTATACCCGGGGCCAAATCCTGTTGAATCGGTCCCACCAAGTTCTTTTCTATGCCAGTTAATACCGTTATCAATTACTGCTACTTTAATCGCAGGATTACCTGTTTGATGATTCCAAGCACTATCAGCACCACATAAAGTAATACTTTTTTGATTACCGAACCCATAGACACTTTCGTGTGGTCTTCTCGTACCTCGAAGCAAGTTATTCGGCTCGGCAAACTGAACCTTATTGCGGAAGTAGGTCAGAAGCACGGTGATGACTCGAACGACATTGGTATCATGATTGACCGTTAAGACCATATAATTATAATGATCCATCGGGATAGTATCACCATAGCGTGTGACCGAAAGTGTATCATAACAAGGATTAGCAAACGTCATTCGGCGAAGCCTTCTGCCACCAAAGTACTTTATTGTTGATGCAAGCGAATAATCAGTAATAATACCGCTATCTACAGGAAATGATTGTGCCATCGCATTACTCCAGCAATCAGTGATAAATGTTGGTGGTGCCATTGCTTGAGTGTTCTTTTGATGTGCCACATACCAACCTTCATAACAATCAAAGCATAATAACTCTTTATTGAGCACTCCGGCTCTGAACTTAATAATAATTTCTTTTGGGACGTATGCCGAATCCCGGGGGAATACTTTATAATAGAGCGAGTCGCCATGCTCATCAGCACCCCAATATCCAAAATTGGGCTGTGCCGTCGCCTTTGAAGAACTAATCAAAAAGAAAGTAATAAGCAAAAGTAATGAAGTTTTCATAATGTTCAGCGGGATGAAATGATCTACAATGATGAATACTATCTATAATAGACACTTTCCTCCTAAAAAGGTTACAAAAAAACGATCATCGAGTTGTTGTAATAGATTCTTTTGGAGTCATGACGAATCACCTTCGAATAAATTTTGTTATAGAAAAATAGCTATTTGGGCTGTGCCAGCACGTATTTGGCACTATTGGCAAGCCCTCGACAGCCAACCACTGATCCAAAGCGATCACTAAATAATACCGTACGTTAAGGTATCTATTCTCTTATTACGTTTCAAATTACATGACATTTAAATCATTACATATTATTGAGCCGATTTTAAAATCGTTACACGAAGAAGGGTACACAACCCCTACACCCATTCAGGCACAAGCCATTCCTGTTATACTCGAAGGCGGCGATTTGCTTGGCTCGGCACAAACCGGCACCGGCAAAACCGCTGCATTTGCTATTCCGATTATTCAATTGCTCAGTGCAAAAAAAGCACACGAAAAAACAAAAAAGATCAGATGCCTCATTATCACTCCCACACGCGAACTCGCCGTCCAGATTGGTGATAGTTTCAAGGCGTACGGCAGACATTCAAGCTTGAATGGTACTGTTATTTACGGCGGCGTCAATCAAGGCAGCCAGACCAACTCATTACGTCGCGGCGTTGATATTCTTGTTGCCACACCCGGTAGATTGCTCGATCTGATGAATCAAGGCTACATCTCACTCAAAGATGTCGAGATCTTCGTGCTCGACGAAGCTGATCGTATGCTTGATATGGGCTTCTTAGTGGACGTCAAAAAAATCTTGCACGACATCCCAAAAAAGCGTCAGTCGCTGTTCTTTTCGGCAACACTACCAGCCGAGATTGTGAAGCTTGCCAACACCATCCTTCACGAGCCTACCAAAGTGGAAGTGAAGCCGGTCGAAACAACTGCCGAAGCCATTACGCAATACATCTGCTTCGTTGACAAAGGCAATAAAGCTGCTTTGCTTGTCCATATGCTGCAAGACGAAAACATTCGTCACGCACTCGTCTTTACCCGTACCAAACACGGCGCCGACGTGGTAGTCAAAATTTTAGCGAAGCATAATATTTCCGCAGAAGCCATTCACGGCAATAAAACTCAGAATGCTCGTCAGCGTGCGCTCAATAGCTTCAAGGCACAAAAAACTCGTGTGCTCGTCGCTACCGATATTGCCGCTCGCGGTATTGATGTTGATGAGTTGGAGTATGTGTTCAACTACGAAGTGCCGAACGTTGCAGAAACCTATATTCACCGTATCGGCAGAACGGGTCGCGCCGGTACCAAAGGCACGGCGTTCTCTTTTTGCGATGCCAGTGAGAAATCATATTTACGCGAAATTGAGAAGTTAGTCGGTCGTAAGATTCCTGCTATCGAAGAACATCCGTTTCCACTTGTTGATAATAATGCGAAGAAGGACACCGGCGGACGCCGCCCGCCACATCGCCAAAATGCTCGTCCGTCATCGAAGCCGCGTAATGCCGCCCCGAATATGAACGGCGACAACAAATGGAAAAAGAATAAGCGCAGCAAAAAACGTCGCGAGGCGTAAATCGTTACTCTGTTAATTGATGTGTTCTTTCACCACCAATGAAAGAACACATACTCGCGAAATTTTTTTATGAGGATGCCTTTGCAGTGATAAAGCACATTGGATCACCGGACAACACATCGAAGCAACAGGCGGAGTATTTCTCTCATACATTATGAGCTTACGCAAAGAGCATTGGGAAAAGGTGTACACTACTAAAGAGCCGAATGAAGTAAGCTGGACTCAAGTTGTGCCAAAAACTTCGCTCGCTCTAATCCATCATTCAGGTATCCCAAAATCTGCGAGTATTATTGATGTTGGTGGCGGGGATAGTATGCTCGTCGATCATTTGCTCGATGAAGGTTTCGAGAATGTCACGGTGCTTGATATTTCTTCTGCGGCACTCGAACGGGCGAAGCAGAGACTCGGGGCGAAGGCTTTGCGTGTGAAGTGGATTGCCTCTGATGTCACAGAATTTATGCCTACCGAATCATACGATCTGTGGCATGACCGTGCAATGTTTCATTTTTTGACTTCTGCCGAAGATGTCGCCGCCTATCTCGCAATCACCTCGCAATTCGTGACAGGCTTTATGACGATCGGAACATTCTCCGATAAAGGACCCGATAAATGTAGCGGGTTAACAATTCATAAATATTCCGAAGAAGCGCTACAAGAGCAATTCACAAAATACTTTCAACGCATCGAATGTGTCACTGAAGAGCATATTACACCGTTTAATACGACACAACATTTTCTGTTTTGTTTATTTGCTCGGCGATAAACCATTATTTATTTTTAGAGCATTGTCCAATTTCAAAAAAGTCATTTGATAAAGAGAAGTAAATCTTCGTGGAAGAAGATCGGAAGTCTTAACATAAAAAAGGCGCTTACAACTGTAAGCGCCTTTTTATTAGAAAATAAATTTATTTATTTCTTTCGTGCGATTACTTTTTTTGCTGCGGCGATAATTTCTTTGCTGGTCAAACCAAACAATGCCATCAGTTCGTCGGGGTCGCCCGAACCACCGAAACTATCATTGACACCAACAAACTCCATCGGTACAGGCTCTTCTTTTACAAGATACTCGGCAATCGCACCACCAAGACCTGCGGTGATCTGATGTTCTTCGGCTGTGACAATCGCACCGCATTCTTTTGCTGCGGCGAGTATAGTAGCGTTATCGAGTGGTTTAATAGTCGAGACGTTTATCACACGTGCATCAATGCCGTCTTTTGCAAGTTCTTCGGCAGCGACCAGTGCTTCCCAGACCATTGGTCCGCAAGCACAGATTGCAACATCATTACCTTTACGGAATACTTGTGCCTTGCCAAGAACGAACGGCGTGTCTTCGGTCGTGAACATCGGCGTATCAGTTCTGCCGAAACGAATGTAGCACGGTCCGACGTGTTCGCCAATTGCAACAGTCGCTTTCTTTGCTTCAGTAAAATCGCAGGGCACCACAAGCGTCATATTTGGCAAGACACGAGTGATCGCAATTTCTTCGAGTATTTGGTGAGTCGCGCCGTCAGGTCCGACAGAGATACCAGCGTGACCTCCGCCAATTTTTACATTCGCATCATTGTAGCATACCGAAATACGAAGCATATCAGTATTGCGACAAGCCGCAAATGCACCATAACTGGCGAAGAACGGAATCTTACCCGAAAGCGCCAGCCCTGCCGCGACAAGTGTCGAGGTCGCTTCCATTATTCCCATCGAGAAAAAACGCTCCGGAAATTTGTCTTTGAAATATGAGGTCATTACCGAAGTAGTAATGTCGCCGCCCAAGACGACGACGTTATCATATTTTTCGCCGAGCGTCACTAAGCCCTCGCCAAAGCCGAAGCGTGTTGCTTTCTTGCCTTGCAGTGTAAAGCCGTGCGAAGAAGCGCCGTTGGTCGAAGCGGTTTTTTCCATGGTTGTCGTTGTTGCAGTACTCATCATTCAAATAAGATAAAATCCAAAAATATCAAAAAAATATTTAGAATGTCATTCTGAGCGAATGCGAAGAATCTAAACGTTCAAGTTACTCTGAAGCCGATGAAATATCACCATTGCCCCACTCCTTGCTCAGATCATTCCATTGGGGTTGACTCAGGATGACAACTGATGAACTGTATGCCCATCAAACTGTAATCGTACCTGATTGTTATACTAATTCGTTCAATGCGATTTCTGCTTGTTCTTTGTTAGGTGGTTTGCCGTGCCAGCGGTAGTCGTCGTTCATAAAGCTGACAGGGTGTCCCATATATGTTTCGGCGATGATACACGTCGGCTTGCCTTTGGTTGCTTTGGCTTCGGCAAATGCTTGGCGAAGGGCATTGATGTCATGTCCGTTGACTTCGATCGTATGAAAACCAAATGCTTTCCATTTGTCCGAAACAGGATCAACTTCCATTACTTCATCGGTGCGTCCGTCAATCTGACAATGATTGCGATCAACAATCACTGTTAAGTTATCCAACTTCCAGTGCGAAGCGCACATTGCCGATTCCCAAATTTCGCCTTCTTGCAACTCGCCATCACCGGTAAGCGAATAGACACGACTGGAATTCTTCGAAACAAGTTTATCCGAAAGTGCCATACCAACTGCGATGCCCAAGCCCTGACCGAGCGAACCCGTCGAGCTTTCGATACCGGGCAAGCCCATATCACGACCAGGATGACCTTGCAAACGTGAGTTGAGTTTGCGAAGCGTCAGTAATTCTTGCTTTGCAAAATATCCGGCGTTGGCAAGTGTCGAATAAAGCACAGGGCACATATGACCTGCCGAAAGAATAAATCGGTCGCGATTTTTATTCCACGGATCTTTCGGATCGTGGTTCATCACGCCGCCAAAATACAGCGTCGCAAAAATATCTGCCGAACCGAGCGGTCCGCCAGAGTGGCCGCTTTTTGCTTCGACGAGTGCACGTACAATATCGCGGCGAATCTCTTTGGCGATCGCGGCGACTTGTTCGTCACTATTGTTCGATGAGTTTGTGAAGGGTACGAAGGTCTCGTAGCCATAGTCTTTTACCAACTCCGGTTTTGCGACAGGGCGCGAAGAGCCGTGAAAACCTGTTTCGAGTGGATAAATATGAAAATCGAGTGATGCCATAATAATTATTCGGTTCGTCGAAGTAAGAATCGCAAAACACCGATTACACCGAAAACATCCATCTATTTTGATTTACACGTATGCCGAATCATCAAGGAACCGCTCACGAAGAAACGCGGGTTTTGTTATCTATGAATCTAACCAAAATTGTGCTCGTCGGGCTTGGCGGATGTATCGGGTCGATTGCGCGATATATGATTGTGCAATATAGCGTCAAAACAGTTGCTGCTGATTTTCCTTATGGCACCCTTGCCGTCAATATCATCGGCTCGCTGATGATCGGGCTGATATATGGCATCAACGAACACAAACAATTTTTTGACCCCGAGACAACCTTATTCTTAACAGTCGGCATCTGCGGAGGCTTCACAACCTTTTCATCGTTCGGACTCGAATCATTTAATTTACTGCGCTCCGGGCAAGTAATGACCGCATTGCTCTATATTACCATCAGCAACATCGCCGCTCTGCTATCGGTCTTCTCAGGATATTACATTACCAAAAGTTGAGTAATTTTATTGCAGAATATTGTAGCGCGATACAAATCCCCACTCCCACTTGTCATTCCCGCGAAGGCGGGAATCCAGAACCAGAAGTATCGCAGATGGGTTTTTTTACAAAAAAAAGTTTACTCTGCTTGGTGTTTGTTCTCGGCTAGTTTTTTGATTTCTTCTAATATGCGGTCGATATTTACGACCATCTCGGTTTCGTGTTGCTCTTCGGCGGCTATTCGGGCGCGTCGGAAGTAGGAGGTGGCTTTGGTTATTGCTTCTTTTTTGTCTTCAAATGCTTGAATCGACAGTAAGCCGGCGTTGAATAATGCTTTGATGTGTTTGGGGTCGATGGCTAATACTTTTTCCAGCTCGGCAACAGCCCCGGGAAAATCGTGCGTTGTTTGTGTCAGAACAAAGGCATAATCAACACGCGCATCGGTGGCGCGAGGGGTTGTTTTGAGATACGTTTCGTATTCGGTTTTTGCTTCGTTCCACAAGCTCGATTCATATAATGCGTTTGCATAATGCAATCTGGTCTCGGCATTATGAGGTTCGGCTTCGATGGCTTTCTTGAGCGAATCGAGATACGGCGCAAACTTTGCTCGACGGGTCATCGTCTCGATCGAATCTTGTTGTGCTTGTGCTGCTGCTTCTTGATTTTGCGAAGCGTGCGGATTTTTTTTCTCGGCAAATGTTTCGGGGTGTTTGGTAATAAAGTATATCAATACGCCAAGCCCGATGACCAGTAGCATAATTACCGCTACGAACAAGAATGATAGTTGTGGTTTTATTGGCGGCTGGTTTTTCAGCCGTTCAAGCAAAATATCTTCGGCGCGAATAGACTCTTGAGGCAGGGGAGTGGTTGCCGCCGCGTCGGGAGTGGGCACAAGCTGATGCTCGGCGTCAGGTGTTTGGTCGGACGCTTTTGGCTCCACAGTTCAGAGTAAATGAGTTGTTAAGAATTCGCTTGCTTTTCCTTCATACGGGAATTGACAAGCGTGCGAAGTTCGCGCGATGGTTTGAATGTCGGTACCCAATGAACTTCCAATGGTACCGGCTCGCCGGTGCGCGGGTTGCGAGCCATGCGCGGTTTGCGTTCTTTCACTTTGAACGTTCCGAAGCCCCGAATTTCGAAGTGCTCGCCTTCGGCAAGCATATCAGAGATCGTTTTAAAAAAACCATCAACTAATATCTCGGTTTCGAGTTTTGTAACGCCCGTTGCATTCGCGACGCGATTGACTATATCTGCTTTCGTCATAACCGCTTCCTGGGGATGATAAATAACATATTTTTTAACACGAAAGCCCCAAAGAAGCGTTCGCACGTTTTAAACCCTAAAAAACATTGACACTTAGCGTACCAATTTTCACGTAGCGGATCTTCGGGCAGTCGCGATGAGCATCGCCCTTTCAGGGCTGAAAAAATAATATCATTTACCCAACGTTGTACTTCACTTCACGTTGGGCTAGAGGTGCTTCATCCTTAGGTGATTGCCCTTACATAGACATATTTCTCAAATCACTATGAGAATTCCGAAATTTTGTTGTAAGTTTGTAAAAGCATATCATACCCCCGAGGTTACGGACACTAAGTAGGAAACTTAGCCGTATTGTTTGTGTTGA
>JANYDV010000056.1 GCA_025363505.1 Bacteroidota bacterium | reverse complement strand
GATCTCTGATCTGCGGGCAGTCGAATTCGATTTTCGGAAGTGGTAGTGAGATATTTCGAAATCAATATTGCCGCACATTCGGAAATAATTATAGTCATAGCCGCGGCGATACACTCTGGACATATTCGAATGTAGCACAAAATGGAGGTGGAGCAAATGTTGGAGAATGGGGCTTGATCTTACAGAAGATGTTGCTCGAAAAGAATCATATACCAACAGTTGTAATAAATGGGGGTGTAGGCGGCACACCGATCGAGTCTCATTTGCGTAATGATGCCAATCCGACAATGCTCTCAACCATCTACGGCAGTATGCTCTATCGAGTACAAAAAGCAAACGTCTTAACAGCGCCACGAATGATATTTTGGTATCAAGGAGAATCAAATGCCCCGACGAACTACTATAATAATTTTAAAACTCTCTACAACTCCTGGAAGAAAGACTACCCTTCTTTGGAAAAATTTTATGTGATGCAAATACATACCGGGTGCAGTGACGCGAATGCTTCTCAAGTCCGTGAAATTCTACGGATACTCCCTGATTCTCTTCCAAATATTGTCGGGCACACTCCATTCGGTATCCCCGGACATGATGGTTGTCATTATGACATCAATGGATACCACAACATCGGAGGTCAATTATATAAATTGCTTGCAAGAGATTTTTATAGTTCGAGCGATACAGTAGCAATCTCGGCACCAAACATCAAAGAAGCATTTTATACTGACTCAGCACATCAAACGATCTGCCTCGTATTCGCTCCGAAGGAAAGTATTATTCAAATACCGAATGACACTACAATTTCAGGAATTGCTGCTTCAATTCGAGACTATTTTTATGTAGACAATGACACTTCAAGCATCGCTTCTATTACGACAAATGGTCGCAACGCCGTGTTCCTACATTTGAAGAAATCATCTCAAGCGACTACCATTACCTATTTACCCGATGTAAATTATAACAATACAAGCGCAGTCTATGAAGGTCCTTGGCTTCTGAACCAACGTGGCATTGGTGCGTTTTCGTTTTGGAATGTACCTCTTGCCCAACAACCGCCATTGAGCGTCAGGTCAGGATCGATCACATTCGAAAATATTCATATCGAATTCATAAAAAACACATCGAACCAGCGACCAACTATTCGCATGCAAGTACTCGAACCGACACAAATTCGTTTGGTGATTTGTGATATACTCGGAAGAGAAGTTCGCGAGCTTAATAATAGTCGTTTGAATATTGGTGAATACCTATACCCAACCGACAAACTCTCCAGCGTTTTATTCCTAAGGGTTATCACACCCAATGGCACTGAGACTTTGAAGTTTATACCGTAAATAAATTTAATAGAAATTATATTCGAAACGCAATAGAAGCGAGTTCGAGCGTTTCTCGTTGAAGTTTGACTTTAGCAAAAGAGAATACGCCACATCAAATCTTGCGACAGAGTTAAGAATCAGTTGTGGTCCGAACGAAAGCAATAACTCACCGCCTGAGCGTTGGGTACTATAATCAAATCCATCATTCCATTGAAAGTAGGAGTTGTATCCAAGGAGTTCAGCATAAATATTGATATTAGGGTCAGCATAAGATGTATAGGTATTGGGATAAACGAGATATCCTGCTGAGAGTGATGCATTTATACCGGTAATATTCGTGAACGAACCTCCGTCTTTCTTGAAGATGTCCTTCAGCGATCTCGTTGCACCAGCTGTCGAAGAAAGTGCAAATCTGTTTTTAAGAAGCGTAGCAATAAGTCCTCCGGCAACCATAGGTCCGGCACCTTTGGACGAAAATGAAGGCGTACTATTCTGTTGTTTACCGCCAAGTACCTCACCGTATGCAGATATTCGGAAATGATATTTGAAATCGTCATCACTCAAAAGACGATATTTTGCATAGATGCCGAAGGTCTCCGGCTCGAAAGTATTATTCGAGTTCGATCCATACGCCTGTAGATGTACCATCAATTCTTTTGAAATACCATACATCATTTCAGCACCGAGACGAGAGACCCGCCGAGTGTTTTCGCTCCAAAGATCGGAAGTAACTCGCACCCCAAAACGCCCGACGGGCATATTGCTTGCAGGTTCTGTTTGAATGAACAGCTCTTGTGCTCTCAGTCCGGAAAAAACCGAGAGCACAAAAACAATTACCAATAATCGGATCATAATGTCACGTGATAGAGGCTCCCCATCACATGTTGATCACCGAAGCAGCAAGGTGATGTGGTTCCTGTTTTGTAACAGAGGAATGTAGTCTTTTTCGAGAGCGTCGAATATTCCTTCTTTGAAACATATTGTTTATCAACGAAGCGAATGTTCACCAGACCCGAAAGCGTTTTGCCATCAACGCCAATAAAATGATAGGTATCACCACTATAAACGAAATGATAGTCTTTGCCCACCACCTCGTGGTCGAAGTTGAAGACGGCAGTAATCGAGCGAACCGAAAAGCCGGCTTCTTCTATCATTTCCCTCATTTCATCGATTGATACTTTCACACCCTTTTTGAATATCACGTGTGCAACAAGATCATTCAGATCGATTGAAATTGAATCGATAAACGGCAACTGCTTTAGTGTCGCTTCTGTGCCTTTCGAACACATTGAACAGGTAAGTCCGTTTACACCAATATCAGCCGAAACAAATTCAGCCCGAGCACTCATTGTGGAAAAGGTCACTATCAACAAAGTAGCGACAACGCAAAAAAATATTTTGATTTTCATAATACAAATTTTTTTTAAATTACAAACATATTGCACAAGATAGAGGTGAATCCTCTACCAGTAATTTAGAAAAATCTGAATTATACTCGGAAACAGTGAGTCTGAATAAAAAGCGGAGGGCTACTATCAAAAAAAACAGAGGTAGATATAATAACTGGGGATTTTAGGTACCCTTTGAATGCAGTAAACAACACCGGCACGTCCGTTGAAAGCTCGGCTGTCGTAACTGAAGTTGAACTGCCATTGTGGACGGGTGCAGGTTCAAGTGTACAGAGATTCGATGCGCAAATCGGGCAATTTGATTTGGGTATTTCACAATGTCGGGGCGTAGGAACAGATTTTTTGCAACAGGAAGACTTTTCAACTTTCATGGTGCAAAAAGCCATCGGCGCCACAGCAAATGTCGCGGCACAGAATACCAAAAGCGCAAGGAGTATTGATGTTGCTTTATGCATCATACAATACAATACCGATAATACAGCATTTAGTTTCACAATGAGAGGGGAAATTACTCGCGCCGCAGCGCTTCGATAGGATTGAGCCTCGCCGCTTTGTTTGCCGGGTACCAACCAAACAAGAGGCCAACAGCCGTTGCCGCTCCAAAGGCTAGAGAGACGGCACTCCCCGAAATGATCAGGTTCCAACCATTACTGGTCGAGATCACTGAGCTTGCAACATACCCAAGTATAACCCCCAGAATGCCGCCAACCAAACTAAGTGTTAAAGCTTCGGTGATGAATTGCGTAAGAATATTAAATGACTTTGCTCCGATAGACTTACGAATACCTATTTCACGTGTGCGTTCGGTCACACTCACCAACATAATGTTCATAATACCAATGCCGCCAACAAGCAAGGCGATAATAGCGGAACTTCGCAACAAATCGGAAAGTGTCTCAGTACTTTTTTGGGCAGCTTGTGCAATCTCCACTTGCGAGCGAACACGAAAATCATTATTACTCGATGGTATGATCTTGTGTTGTTGACGGAGGATCTCGGTGACGTCGGCAATAGCGGCTTGAGTCTGATCGGAAGAAACCGTACTTACAAAAATATCGTCCAACCACATCGTGCCCATAATGCGTTTCTGTGCAGTACCCATTGGGACAATTATGATATCATCCTGATCTTGCCCGTTTGAATTAGCACCTTTTTCTTTTAATACCCCAATTACAGTCAGCGGAATGTTCTTTACACGAATACCTCTTCCGAGCGGGTCGATATTATTTCCAAACAAATTGGTCACTACTGTTTTTCCCAGAAGACACACCTTTCGTGCAGACCTACTATCAGCAACGCTAAAGGTGCTTCCGTAGTCAACAAGATAATTTCGAATCACTAAACAGTTTGGTGTTGTGCCGAGAATTCTTGTTGACCAATTTGCATTTGCCGCTATGACTTGGGCTCGTGTATCGACTGAAGGTTCTGATTCTTTAACAAAAATAGATCGCTTCAGTGCTTCAACATCTTTATCAGTCAGATGAACACTTCCCCCTGCACCCGAAGAAACGCCACCAAAAGTGGTTGGTCCCGGATCGATTTGGAGGATGTTGGTACCCATCGAGTTAATTCGATTTGAAATATCTTGCGAAGCACCCTGTCCAATTGCCGTAAGTGTAATAACCGAGCCCACACCAATAATAATACCAAGCATTGTTAACATCGCACGCATTTTATTGCTTGCGAGTGCCTGAAATGCCATACCAATACTACTAATAATCTGAGTAAACATTCTTCATAAATTCTTTGGGCTTCCATTTAACGACCAGCTCAAAGTCTTCGTTCTGTAATGCACCCTCAAAAGGCTCCGACTACGTAACAGTATGGTCATAAACGACTCACTCCTATTTTGCACTAAAAGGGATACGTATTTGTTTTCTTTTGCTAAGAAAAACTCATCAAACTGACAGCAATGGCGACGAAAACAAAACTGATTCTCAAGACCACCCCACCTGTTTCGACAAACGGTAAAGAAGTGCTACCGACCGAATACCATCTTCCGATTACAGCGACGGACCTCGAACAAGAATATGCATTTCCGGTCGTACCGCCGTCACTCGATGCTATACCGGGTGGAGCTATCCTGAAAGGACCACACTCGGACAATTCGATGACACTTGAAGGCACTGCCCAACAGGCAGGCGTCAAGAAACAGACGCTGGTTGAGTGGTACCGTTTGATGCAGTTGGGCAGAATTTGTGATAACCAAGCCGCCAACTATCTTAAAAAAGCGATGGGTTGGAGTTATCATGCCCCTTGTGCCGGTCACGAAGGGATACAGCTTGCCTTGGGTGTTTCATTCCGACAAAAGCAGGACTTTCTGTTTCCATATTACCGCGATCTGATGACCTGCCTTGCCGCAGGACTGAGCGTCGAGGAGATTATTCTTAATGGGCTTTCGAAGGAAACAGACGTTGCAGGCGGCGGACGACATATGTCAAACCATTTTGCAAAAATGTCGATCGGCATCGAGAACAGTTCGTCGCTCACCAACAATCACTCGCAACACACCACAGGCTGTGCAAGAGCTATCAAGTACTATGAGAAAGATGCTGTTGCTATTTTCTCAGGTGGTGAGTCCGGTTGCTCTGAAGGTTTTTTCTATGAAGCCGTAAATGGGGCAACCCATGAGCAAGTGCCGGCGATCTTTGTTATTCAAAATAATAAATACGGTATTTCTGTACCGGTTTATGATCAAACCGCAAACTGCCGTGTTGCCGATAACTTCCGAGGTTTTTCAAATTTACTCATTACCTATTGCGACGGCACTGACGTCCTCGATTCGTATCGGGCAATACAAGAAGCTTACGAATGGACTCGCAGTGGCAAAGGCGCAGCGATGGTTCACGCCGATTGTGTCAGAATGCGTTCGCATTCAAATTCTGATCGCCATTCGCTCTACCGCTCACCCGAAGAAATTGCAAACGCCGCAAAACGTGATCCGGTCGTGCGTTTTGCAAATTGGTTAATGGCTCAGGGAATTTTGACACAAGCCGAGATTGATACCATTCACGAAGAAAATCATAATGAATTTGAAACATCAGCCGCAAAAGCGGAAGCCGCACCACCCGCAAATGCTTCTTCAGTAGAAGAATTCGTTCTCGCCCCCTCGGTTGTGGTTCGAAAAGATCCTTATTCCTTTCAATCTGAATCGATCAGTACTAATTTCGAGCCCTTCGTCACCCCGATAGCTAAAGAAGACGGTTTGCAGTTTATAGATGCGATCAATCATACACTCAAAGAAGAATTTCGCCTAAACCCTAATACTTTCATCTGGGGACAGGATATGGCAAACAAAGAAAAAGGTGGTGTCTTCAACGTTTCGAAAGGAATGCAGCAAGAGTTTGGAATAAAACGGGTGTTCAATGCCCCAATCGCGGAAGATTTTATCGTCGGCACCGCCAGCGGATTTTGCCGAGTCGATCAGGAAAATATTTGGTGTGTTGTCGAAGGTGCGGAGTTTGCTGATTATTTTTGGCCCGCTATGGAAAGTTTTGTCGAATTGACTCACGAGTACTGGCGCACCAAAGGACAGTATTGTCCGAACATCGTTATTCGTATTGCTTCCGGTGGTTATATTCAAGGCGGGCTCTATCATTCTCAGAATCTTGAGGGGATGTTCACGACCCTTCCGGGTATTCGTATTGTCGCACCTTCATTTGCTGATGATGCTCAAGGCTTACTTCGCTCCGCTATGCGTATGCGCGGTCTTACCGTCTATCTCGAACCGAAAGCGCTCTATAATGCAGCCGCAGCAAAAGGTTATTCTTTAGGTGACAATGTATTGATACCGTTTGGCAAGGCACGACTTCGTCGTGAAGGCAAATCAATTTCGATCATCACCTATGCTAACACTGTTCATCATTCACTCAAAGCCGCTGCAACTCTCGCTGCGGAAGGAATTGAATGTGATGTGCTTGATCTGCGCTCGCTTTATCCTCTTGATACCGAAGCAATCATGGCATCGGTACAAAAAACAGGACGTGCATTGGTTGTTCACGAAGACAAAATAACCGGTGGTTTTGGCGGCGAAATCTCGGCGCTTATTACTGAGCAAGCATTCAAACAACTTGATGCTCCGGTCATGCGAGTCGGCTCGATCTTCACACCAGTTGGCTTTGCAAAGGCTTACGAAGATGCAATTCTCCCAAGCCCGGAGAAAATAGCAGACGCCGCGAGGAAACTGGCGGTATGGTAAAAAAAACTTCCTTTATTATCTCTTTCGTTTGTAAATAATAACGGCATCGAGTGTATCAATTGGCTCGAACACAGCACCGTGTTGTGAAGCAGATAAAACTAAAGGACCCGAAAGTCCGATCCAATCATTGATATAATCCAGCTTACTGCTGACGATGTATGTTCCTATATCAGAATGCTGAATTGCTGAGAGAGCTTCTACATTTACTTTACCATCAAGGTTTATCACATTAGGTGATAAAAAACTGGCGATGCCACTTTGGGTCATTCCAATTTTTGCTTGTGGATGTTCCCTTGCC
>JANYDV010000325.1 GCA_025363505.1 Bacteroidota bacterium | reverse complement strand
CAAAATAGTAATGCAAGAACAAACAACACTTCTCGCAGACGCGGATGGATCGTTGGTGACATAAGTCGAATAGATTTATACTAAGATACGGCGTGACTGCTACCGCTTCTCATCTTTGAAAATGTAGGCGTTCTTGATCGTGAGGCGAAGAATCCAATCAAGCGATTTTTTGGGATTGACTTCGATCTTTTCGATCGTCCCACCTGCTTCGACACTTCTGCCAAGAAACTCGACGGTATTGAGTTTTTTCTTAAACGAAAAAAAACAGAAGCATAACACCGAGGTTGCTTTTGCATTCGAAGCTGCGATGAAACCAGTGGTAGTATCGGTATCGTAAAGATGGATTTTATTGAAGTCCGGAGCTTCGCTGATCGAGACCGGGAAGCCCGGCAAGACTGCCTGTTGCCCGATGTAGAGTTCGAGATGCTGTTTCAATTCTTCAAATGTTTCTTGCTTTGCGGCTGTCATTCCCGAATGTGAAAAAATATCGATATAGACCAGCAAGGCTTTCTCAAGAGAACGATCATCCTTCGTAAATGACAGTAGATATTTTTCGGCTTGCACCGCGGAACTTCTAAAATCTTCCTGACCAACAGTTTTTAGTAAACTATCCCATTGCGTTTTAGGTATTTTTTGTGAAAATGACACAGAGCATGTTGCTAATATCATCCACAGAGGAAGTAATACTATCCTGTTCATATATTACACAGAACCCAAATATGCTTTTTTAACTTCTTCGTTTGCTGCCAGCCAGGATGCTTCGCCTTCGAGCACGATCTTACCTGTTTCGATCACATATCCATGGCTGGCAATGCCAAGCGCCATGTGTGCATTTTGTTCGACCAGTAGCACCGTCATGCCAAGATTATGATTGATCTCGACGATTTTCTGGAAAATAGTTCGTACCAAAATCGGGGCAATGCCGAGAGATGGTTCATCAAGCAGAAGAATTTTTGGTTTGGACATTAATGCTCTTCCGATCGCCAGCATCTGTTGCTCGCCGCCCGAGAGTGTGCCGCCTTGTTGGGCGTGACGCTCTTTTAATCTCGGAAACATCGAGAACACATACTCCATATCGGTTGCAATGCCATCAGTATCTTTGCGGAGGAAAGCACCCATCTTCAAATTTTCCATCACCGTCAGATTTGCGAAGATCATTCTACCTTCAGGTGATTGAGCTATTCCCTTCGCTACGATCTCATGCGGTGCACATTTGGTCAGTTCGCTGTCGCCGAGTGAGATGCTTCCGGATTTTGATTTGAGCAACCCTGATATGGTCCTGAGCAATGTCGTTTTGCCTGCACCATTAGCGCCAATAAGCGTGACGATGGCATGGTCAGGCACCGATAGCGAAATGCCTTTTAAGGCAGCAATCTGTCCATAAGAAACGTGCAGGTCTTTTATCTCAAGCATTCGTCGCAGTTAGAATTATTCAACAACTTCTCCGAGATAGGCTTCGATCACGTGTTTGTTTTCGCTGATCTGTTTCGGTGTGCCTTCGGCAATCTTGACACCATAGTCAAGCACCATAATTTGTTCGCACACCCCCATCACCAAACTCATATCGTGTTCGATCAGCAAAATCGCAATCTTAAATTCATCGCGAAGCTGACGAATGAGCTTCATCAGATTTACTTTTTCGGTCGGGTTCATTCCCGCAGCAGGTTCGTCAAGCAATAACAGCTTTGGGGAAGTTGCCAATGCTCGAATAATCTCGACGCGGCGTTGATCGCCGTATGGCAAACTGATTGCCTGTTCATCACGAGTATGTGACAAATTAAAAAATTCGAGTAGTCGGTCGATCTTCATCGCGACTTCTTTTTCTTCTTTGTAAAAACCTCCCATTCGCAACAGCGAGCCGATAATTTTATTGTTAGTACGTGGAGCGTAAGAGACTCGGATGTTATCAAAGACCGACATCCCCCGAAAGAGTCGAATATTTTGGAAGGTCCGAGAAATACCGTGTTGATTAATCTCGTTTGGCTTCAAGCTTTTTATACTCTTTCCCAAAAATTTTACATCACCTTGTGTTGGTGAATAGACACCGGTGATCACATTGAAGACGGTGGTTTTGCCGGCGCCATTGGGTCCGATCAAACCGACCAAACCTGTTGGTTCGATCACCGCATTCAGATCGCCGACGGCAGTTAAGCCGCCAAAGCGCATCGTTACGTGCTGCAGTTCAAGTCCCGTCATCCTTTAGTATGTGGTGCAACGAACGGTGGTTTAGTCACAATAGCTTTCGCTTGTTTGCCTTTGCGCACTTCAATCAAAATTTCGGTGCCTTCTTTCGAAAGTTCGGTCGGGACATATCCCAAGCCGATCGCTTTTGCGGTCATCGGAGAAATATTTCCACTGGTGACCACACCAATCTGCTCGCCGGAAGTATTGACAATCGGATGTCCGTGACGGGCAATAGCACCTTTTTCATCAATGACAAACCCAACGAGCTTGCGCTTAAGTCCTGCTTCTTTTTGTGCTCGGAGTGCATCAACGGCGATACAGGGTTGTGCTTTATTTAATTTCGTGATCCATCCCAGTCCTGCTTCGAGCGGTGTGGTGGTCTCATCAATGTCATTGCCATAGAGACAGTAGCCTTGCTCAAGACGAAGTGTATCGCGAGCACCAAGCCCAATCGGTTCGATGCCAAATTCTTTTCCTGCGTTGAAAATTGCATCCCAAACTTTCGAAGCAACAGCTTCGTCAGCCGAAAAATAAATTTCGATTCCCAGTTCTCCGGTATAACCCGTGCGAGACAGGATCATCTCGACTGAGGCAAGAGTACCCTTGACAAAACTATAATACGGGATATCAAGCAGCTTGACGTCAGTCAGTTGTTGGAGTGTATCAATCGACTTCGCGCCTTGAATCGCCAGCAATGCCGTTTTCTCAGAGTCATTGCGTAAGGTGACGTTAAAATTTTTGGCTTGCTCGGAAAAATGCGCCCAATCATTCGGGGTCGTCGAGGCATTCACGACCGCCATATAATGATTTGGCTCGAACATATAAATGATAAGATCATCAATGATACATCCGTTCGGCAGCGGCATAGCGTTGTATTGTGCCTTGCCGGCTTCGATAGTCGAGACATCATTGACGGTAATGTATTGCAAGAATGCCAGCGCATCCGGACCCGTAACATCAAACTCGCCCATGTGCGAAACATCGAAGACACCAACACCGCCTTCGCGTACGACTTTGTGCTCAGCGATAATTCCTTTCGGATATTGCACCGGCATTTCGAATCCACCAAACTCCACCATCTTCGCGCCAAAGGCGACGTGCTGCTTGTAAAACGGGGTATGCTTCAAACGACAATAGAATATAAAAGACAAAAATACGAAATATGGGGGGGAGGTGTTGGGATTAGAGGATATTGGCTGTCTATAATATAAATGCCACAGAGACAAAATTAAATAGCCTTAGAGTTACACCCGCCTTGCCACAACCAGCGTCAGATCATCACGGACATTCATTACAGTATGGGCAACGAGCTGCTCTTCGATTGTTTCTTCTATTGAATTTGCAGTGGAGATAAATATTTTCGCGAGTCTTGCTACACCGCTTGTGCCGAGCATTTTGCCTTCGCTTTTGCCCATGGCTTCGGAAAGCCCATCGGTATAGAGCAGGACATTCGTACCGTGATTAAATGGGGAGAGTTGTTCTTCAAATGTTGTCTCGGCAATAATACCAAGTGGCAAACCACCGGTGAGGATTTCGGTTACCACCCCATCAGCCGAAAACAACATTGGTCTGGGATGACCACAGACAATCGTGGTGATAGTATTTTTTGATGTATCGACTATGGCAAACACCGCGGTAATAAATCGTTCGGCGCTGGTACTTTTGGCTATCAGTGTGTTGAGAGTCTCGACTAAAGACACGAGGCTCAGTGCCCCAGATCGCAACTGACTTAGCAATGCGTGAAGCGACGCTTGCAAGTTCGACATCAAGATCGCCGCACTAATACCCTTGCCCACCACATCGGCTATCACTAAGAGCACTCGATGATCATCAAGCGGGAGAAGGTCGTAATAGTCGCCGCCGACAAGTTCGCTCTGGCGGCTATATGCCGAGAATGAAAGACCCGCAACAACCGGCAGTTGCTGTGGAAGCAATGATTGCTGTATCTCTCGTGCTAATCGAAGTTCTGATTCAAGGCGTTCGCGTTCGCGTTCTGACTCGAAGAGTCGGGCGTTTGTAATAGCAATTCCCGCAAGCAGCGAAAGCGATTCGAGGTAATTTTCTTCGCCGACAAGTTCGGCTTGAGGCACCAGCGATTTTCCGAATCCAAGAAATGCGATGATTTCGTTTTGCTCTGAATCAAAAACAGGCAGTGTAGTCCGGACTCCATCGGGAGGCGAAAATATCCATGTTTCGAGATGCTCGAAACTAATGTTTTCGGGAAAAGGAAAATGTCGCAAGCCTGAATGTGAAACCAGCTGAAATCGGCGGTCGCTGCCATCCGGATTTTCGACACTCATATACGCAAAACCATCAGTGATCAGTGCTTTGCCCATAATCGTGCGTTGGATGCTCTTGAGGATACCAATCGTCCCGAGATCAGGAGTAAGGGTTCGGGCAAATTCGAGCAATGAGCGCATCGCAAAGCGTTCGCGACGCAAATCGCGCTCGAGGTCGGGTAAGGGTGAAATGATATTCGGACTGTTGTCTGTCAAAGTCTGTAATACGAGCAAGACTAAACGAAAACCCTAAAATGAAAATGCCGCATAAAATGCGGCATTTTAATGCGTTCAGAGCGGGAGACGGGACTTGAACCCGCGACATCAACCTTGGCAAGGTTGCACTCTACCAACTGAGCTACTCCCGCATCACTATAGATGCATTCATTGGATGCGCGTTTATAACACCTCAGTACCACGGCAAGGTTTCCGAAATAATCTGTCTTTTCTCCCACCACTTTTGGCTCCGATTCGTGTTCTTGAGAGAAATGTCGCTACAAAAAAGCAGAAACGTACATTTCGAGAACATCTTGACGGAGCTTTTCTGTAGTAGATCGTGTCACACTATACTCATAAATCATTCAATAATTAAATGAAAATACCTGCTATGATTTTTTTGCGCTCATATATTTTCTTGATCGCCATTGTCTGTTCTACTACTGCATTTGCACAGCTTTCGCCTTCATCGGTTTCGACACCTCTCGAAAGCCAAAAAGCAAGTGTCTCGCAGACGATCGGCATTTCGGACATTACTGTAAGCTATCATCGTCCCGGGGTAAAAAATCGTGTGATCTGGGGCGGGCTTGTTCCTTATGACGGTGGCAAACCAATTCCGTGGCGTGGCGGTGCTAACCAGAACACGACGATCACTTTTCAAAATGATGTGACCGTCGAAGGCAAAGCTCTTGCGGCAGGTACTTACGGCTTGCATATTATTCCATCAGCAAGCGAATGGATATTTATCTTCTCGAAAAATTCAACGTCGTGGGGAAGTTTTTCGTATCGTGAAAGTGAAGACGCACTTCGTGTTACCGCCAAACCATCATCTTGCGAATTTACAGAATATCTCACCTACGAATTCAATGAAGTGCACCCAGAAGATGTGAAGCTCGAACTTCGATGGGAAAAAA
>JANYDV010000293.1 GCA_025363505.1 Bacteroidota bacterium | reverse complement strand
TTTCGCATTTGTTTCGCTGTTATAAATTGTTTTCAGTTCAAGCGGTTTGTTGCTTACCAATACTTCGTTGTTCTTAATAATGGATTGCTGTGGGTTATCAAGAAAAACAACATCATTTGAATTCGTCGTATTGATGAGTACCACATCGTAGTCATTCATCGCGCGATCGAATTGATCGTCCCATTGTAATACAATAGTTGCCCACTGCAATGGACGTAGCGTCAATGTCCGTGGACAAGTATGTCCATCAGCATGATGAACAAATCTGGTTTGTCCGAGAAGCATTACTTCTTGCGGATCAATCGTAAATGAAAATACTTTATGTGCAGTGTTTCCCGCAGCAGGGATATAGGTAACATTATAGTTAGAGACAACACTATTAATTGTTCTTGCAATATCACCATCTTCAAAAAATGGATCGTCATAAAAGAACATATCTTCCGTAATGACTTTACACCCACTTCCGGCGAGAGCGCGAATGCTATTGCACATATCTGTGCTTGAGTTGCCGGCGGATGCAAAATATAATTGCGAACCCGGTGCATTCTTATGGACGATTTCCAACATTCCCAAACCTTCGTGCGTGTTTGTCGTTTGGTGAGTTAACGCCACCGCATTAAGAATGGTCGGCGCCGCCGAAAGATAATTATTTGTTAAACTTCGTTGCAATGTGTGGTCGCCACTTGAGCCACAATCATCTGAAATAACTCCAACTTTTACGCCGGTACCTATCGCATCCTTTCCCCAAATAAATTCTGCTGTATTTGATTGTATCTCAGCACGTCCCAAATTTCGATCATCACTATCAGTCATTCGTGCAGGTGGATTAACGAAGCGAATATATGAGATCTCGGGAAAGTGGGTGATCGTATCAAGTTTGTCAATTGGTACCAAAACAACAAATTGTGTCAGCCCAGTATCAATCGGCGGGAAATCAATTCCGAGACGGGCAAGTTTTGTTTTAAGATGCGACAGGCTATCCGGAGTTTTATTGATCGAAAGATAGACAAGCACCTTGCTTCGGGATGAATCAAAAATAGCGGGGGAGGTCGAAAGACTGCTTCCTTCTGCATCAATAATAGAATCGGAAACCTGTGCACTGTTGTGCGATTCTTGAAATTGGAGTATCAACTCGCGGATTTCACTACTTAACTTTCGTGTATCCGGTGGGAGATTATCTTTCTCATCATATGCTTTTTTGCGAATACTCGAACGGATAGCAACTTTTTTTTTGAAGTCAGCAGCAAGCGACTTTTTAGAGTTCAGCGGGGCTATTTTGTCTTTGCAACCACCGATAACGAGCGATAGTATTACCAACCCCATATATAACTCTGGGAATTTCCTCGTAGTCATAGAGTAAGTTCTTCCAACGATGATGAATGATCAACCCCTAATATACGAAAAAACCCTACCTGTTTCCAAATAGGGGTTTTGATAGAAATGAGTGTCTAGATATGGCAACTGGATAAGCCTCGTTTTTCGAGGTATTGCTGGTGGTATTCTTCGGCTTTCCAGAACGGTTTGGCTTCGGTAATTTCGGTGACGATTGGGCGCGAGAATTTGTCGCTGGCTGTGAGCATATCTTTATAGTTTTGAGCAAGTTCGGCTTGCTCCGGAGTATGATAGAATACTGCCGAGCGGTACTGCGTGCCGATATCAGGTCCTTGCCGATTGAGGGTCATTGGGTTATGATTTTCCCAAAAAATCTTGAGCAGATCATTATAAGTCACCTTCGATGGGTCGTAGGTCACTTCGACTACTTCGGCATGACCTGTTTCATCGTAGCAAACATTTTCATACGTCGGTGCTTCAGTGTTGCCACCCATATATCCGACTTGCGTTGAAATCACACCCGGCGTTTGCCGAAACGTCGCCTCGACACCCCAAAAACATCCTGCCCCAAATGTAGCCTTTTCGTTTGTCATATTCGTAATTGTGTTCATGCTCTGCTATACGAATATACGGTGCGAACGTTACTTCGGATGTATCTATTTATAGAATCTCTCCGCAAAAAAAAAACCCCCAAGCAGAATGCTTTGGGGGGACTCATCATTTAACACAGAACAATTTGAACTCTCTCTGCTCGACGTGTTAAAAAAATTAGTAGTTGTATGATACCATCATCGGTTAGTTTGCTTTCTTCCAGCCATCAACATAAACATATATGCCCATTGATGAAGCGGCAAGAGTAATGTCACCGGCGGTGGCTTGCGCATCATTATTATAAATATAGATAATTGTGCCGTTGCTTCCCGATGGCATGGTAACGGCATTCACACTTGTTGAATCGGCGTCGTCGTTGATCTTGATGACCGTCGTGTTGCTCGGTATCGTGATCGTCGCACCTGCGGCAACCGTACCGTATGCCGCGACGGGATTTGTGTACCAGCTCAAACTTCCAGACCCGTTATTCGACAAGACCGAACCCGCCGCACCTTGCGAAGAGGGGAGGGTATAGCTAATATTTGCTGATTGCGCTCCTGCTTTGATCGTCGTCGTGCGAGTAGCACTGACATTTGATGAACCGCTCGGTACGCAGAATTTAATGCCGCGCGCAGTGTTGTCATCATTACCGATGATCAGATCGACATCGCCAAGATAAGCAATATTGTTGAGCGTTGACATATCAACTAATGCACCGGTAGTAGAGCCGTTAAAGCCGAAGCTGGAAAGTCCGACCTTGAGTGTACGTCCGGAAACGAAACTATAATTGTTCGTTGTGGTGGTTTGATACCCTGTTGCAGTCGAATACAACCCGCCTGCAGTCGTTGAGCCACCCATCGCCGTCGAGCCATCGCCGTCAGCTGTTGTTGCATCACCCATGGCAACAGAATTAATACCAAATGCAGTAGCAGCACTTCCAAATGCGGTCGATCCATCTGCCGCAGCAGCTGAACCGGATCCGAATGCGGTCGAAGCGACACCATACGCAGAAGTAAAATAACCCAGAGCTGTTGAGTAATTACCAAAGCCAAGAGCAGCATTGCCAAAACCGGTTGAGGCGGTGCCGACATTCGCAGCATCCCACTCATCAAAACTTGCAATACCTGCACGAAGAGCACCCTTCGACGGAACCCACATAAGACGAGTACCGGCACCGGATACGGGCACTGCGCCCGAGGTTCCGGCGAACAATACTGCACCGTCTGAAGTGATCTTCATACGTTCAACCGAGTTTGTCTTGATCGATAAATTTACAAGATCGGTCGTCCCGAGGAAATTAGTACCGGCAACAGTCGCCGCATTTCCGCTTAACGACCAACCCGACCCAGCACCACCGGCGGCATTGACTTTTGCATCAACATACCCTTTTGTTGTCAGGGTTGTTGCGGCATCACCTGCAGTGGTTGCTGTCGATGTTGCTTTACCGTTCAATATTAAATTGCCATCCGAGGTCAAATTCTTTTTTACATAGAGCGTGCCATCGGTCGAGACATTCTTCTTAACGGTAAGATCACTATTAAGAGTGGTGTTTCCTTTGATCGACAGATCAGTGTTTGATGTGAGATTTCCTTTTATCAACGCATCGCCATCGATCGATCCGTTTCCGCTTGCCGAAAAATCTATGGCGCTTAGTGTGCCATTACTGGTAACATTCTTAAACGTCGGAGAAGAAGTCGTGCCGATATTTTGAGGTGTCGAGAGTGTAATAGATCCATTGCCGTTATTGACAATGATTTGATTTGCCGTACCCGTCAGAGATCCGGCAACGGGATCATTATTATTTGTACCGATCAGTATCTCGCCGGAGCCGAGTGTCGTTGCGGTAATGTTATTCGCATTATGCCCGATTGCTATACCGTGATTCGGGATCGACGAGACGCCCGTTCCGCCATTGGCAACAGTTGTAACGGCTTGTGCATGAATCCCGGTGCCATTCGTAAGATCATTCGAGACCACAAGGGCATTCCGTTCTTGGTCGAACGTCAGCGTAATGCCCGCACCGCTATTGATGTTGAGTGCGCCGCCGCGTTGCGTGATTTTTTTGCCATCAACTCGGATAGACGATACATAATCCGTACCCATTTTCTCTTTGGTGATCGCACCATTTGCAACATTGAGCGCATACGCCGATGCAGTCATTTGGGTAAACGGCTTCAGCTCGCCACTTCCATCAACTTCGATGCTGAGATACAAATTTGCATTGAGTGCTCCTGCCTCAGGCAACGCTTGTCCGTCCGAACCTAATTGCAACGAGAACACACCGTTGCTTACGGCACTATGATAAGTCCCTTTCCAAACAAGAGTACTCCCGTTTGCATCGTTATAGAGTCGTGCGGTAAAAAGATGATCGCCATCTCGAATCACGGTCGCGCCTGATCGGAGCTGACCCTGATAACTGATAATGCGAGGTATGTCAGCACCGCTTTGGGTGGTTTGCGCATTGGCTGATATCATAGACAAAGCCACAAGCGCAGCCGCGAGGAGTTGGGTAGTCGTTTTCATGATACTATTGTAACGTAAAAAAAAGAAAAATATAAAACCAGTATAAATCGATGACGCTAACGACAAACTAATCGTTATGACATTTCAAGTTCGCAGGGGCAAATGCGATACTGATTTAGCTAACTATTTCAAATATAAGACAATTTTTCCCAAATTGTACCAATTAAAAAAAAATACATTTTATGGAGAAAAGTGGGAATTTTGTAATATCCCCATTCCGGCATTATAATACTAAAAACCGCCAAATCAAGGCTAAGGAAGGCAAGAATTTAGATTGGGGGTGTAATCAACAAAAATAACTATTTTTCACTTCGTCAGTTGCCGGACAATTCTTCCTTTATCGGTTATTTCCCATAACGGCGAAATGTTGTCGCCATCTTTGTGCATCGAAACAGCAAGGGTAGAGTCGGTGATGTATTCGGCACAAATGCCCCAACCACTATATGTACAAAATAAATCTTGTAAGTTAAGTTTGTATGATGCAAGTGATTCAACAGTATTGACGTTATCCCTATCAATAATCCACACTTCTTCAAATTCATAAAGGGCCTTCTGTTCCATACTAGGTGGTGGTATTCTTGGTGTTACACTTAATGCGACTTTTCGGCCATTCGGAGAAAAGCTCATTTTGCCACCACTTAAGATGGAGTGGCTTTCTTGAAAATACGTTGAATTAAAATATATTTCCAACTCGCCAGTCATTTGGCTAAAACCATCTGTCGACATGATATCATTAGTGTGTAATGATTGAACGATATTGCGTTTATAGCCCTCTGGACGATGATACATACTGTCTTGTTGCAACAAGTAAATAGCGGTATCAAGAAGTATTGAATCCATTCCTTCCTTTGATCCACGAAGCCATGCTCTGAAATTATTTCCATCCTCTAATCCGAATTTTCCATATTTTGATGGACTCACTCTCGTTACAGTATTTTTGTTTAAATCGTAGATGTATCCAACTCCATTGAAGTATCCATCTTTAACCCGACATTCAAGGCATGCAAGATAAATTTTATCTGAAGAATATGGACACCACGCTACTGTATTGCATATTGTCGGTCGTATCCATGATGACGTATCCGGTAGTATATTTCGTAAGAATATTATTGTAGATTGAAGTGTCTGTACATTCACAATAAAAAAATAATCGGAACCTGAATTTGTATAGTATGCTAATCTTGTGCCGTCCAAAGAAATTTGTTGACCAACTTCCCCCATTGGCGGACGTCGGAAAAACCCGTGTGGCATTAAAGGCAGAGGACAATCACATTTTTGATTTACCGTGACATATTCTGTGGTGGTTTTACATCCAAATAAAGATAAGCCAACAACAGCCGGAATAAGTAGGAGCAGAAAACGGAATGTATTGTAAAAGTTTTTTCTCATAATCACTTCGTCAGTTGCCGGATAATTCTTCCTTTATCGGTTATTTCCCATAACGGCGAAATGTTGTCGCCATCTTTGTGCATCGAAACAGCAAGGGTCGAGTCGGTGATGTATTCGGCACTAATGCCACTAAAACTATACATACAAAACAATTCTTGAAAATTGAGTTTATAAGATGCAAATTCATCACGGGTTGTTATATTATCTCTATCAATAATCCACACTTCCTCAAAGCCATAGGTGTAGATTTCCTGTTGATTTGTTGTAGGGGTTCTTGGTACCACACTGAGCGCAATTTTTCTGCCATTGGGTGAGAAACTCATTTTCCCGCTCCCTCCGCTAATTGAATGACTTTCTCGGAAATAAGTAGAATTAAGATAAATTTCAAGCTCATCGGTTTGTTGGCTAAGACCATCAGTCCCTATGATATCATTAGTGTTTAAAGATTGAGTGAATGAATGTTTATAGCCTGTAGGAAGTGGATATATACTGTCCTGCTGAAGTAAGTATATGCCTGAACTAAGCAATATCGAATCTACTCCTTCTTTTGACCCTTTCAGCCAGCCTCGTTCATCATTACCAAGCCATAAACCATATTTTCCGTATCGTGAGGGATTAACTCTGGTGACGCTATGAGTACTTAAATCGTAGATATACCCAACTCCATTGTAATCATGGTCGGATAATTTATATTCAAGACAAGCTAAAAATAATTTATTTGAGGAGTAGGGACACCAAAAAACAGCAACGCAGGATGCTTTCCTTAGCCAAGAGGCAGTATCGGGAAGTATATCTTTTAAATATATTAATTTTGGTACGAGTGTCTGCAAATC
>JANYDV010000103.1 GCA_025363505.1 Bacteroidota bacterium | reverse complement strand
AATTTTTCGCCAATCCCTTTTGATTCGATCTTGCCGATATATGGCGGTGGTATGATTGAGCCGTCACCTCCGTCGGTTGTTTTCCAAATAGCCCCATTATCATCGAATGCATAGACAATTTCGCCCCGACAACCGAGTGCACAAAACCGTGAGTCGCGGCTGTTAGATGGACCACCTACTGCGCGCCATGTATTTCCCAAGTCATCTGATCGGTACATTCCACGATTGGTAGCAATTTCTGTTTGAACGTAGATCGTCGATGCAACGCCGGCGATGTGACCTGTAAAATTATAGTTATTGAGTAATGATGGCCTTACTTGTTGCCATGATCTACCATTATCGGCGGACTTATAGAGTACATCACCAGGGTTGGTTTGGCCATCCTCTGCTAATGCCACATATTTCTTTGTGCTCTTATCGGCATAGACACCCCATGATTCACGCATATTCCCACCGCGATTCCAGGTGATCCCGCCATCGGCAGTATAATAGGTACGGGGTTGGGCGCCACCTCCGAAAAATCCTCCGTCTGGTCCCATAGTGACCACCCCATTGAGATCATCTAAGAATGCAATACCATTACTGCGGTCTTCGTTTCCCCCGGTAAACACCTGAGAGAACGTGAGTCCTTTATTTAGAGTTGATCCCCCGGGAGCATACCACAGTGTTCTAATAACAGCTTTTGTCGTAGCATGGACACACGTCGAAGCATTATTGTCCCCATTGATGAAATTTTGCCAAGTTTTTCCGCCATCATTGGTTTTTAATACTGAATATGAGGCATACATTACGGAGGCATAGCCCGTAATAGTATCTGTCATAAATATCGAAGTCACCCTTCCTGTCCCCGCCGGCACTGTGCATGCGAGCCATGTAGATCCCCCATCAGAGGTGCGTTTGATCGTGATCTGCTTTCTATCATCGGTAGTACCAAAGCCGATAAGACCACTCTTTTCATTAAAGAAAAAACCACAGGATGCCGCACGGTTAAAATTCCCGACTTGTTTCCATCCCCCAAACCCCAAAGTTGGGGCAATAAGGGCTACAATCAATATGATTATCTGGCGCATCATTAGAATGAAAGACAAAGTAACGGGGAAAGAGTTTCACTGACAAAGTGACATTTTTGATAAAAAACTGTAACATTGGAGACATTTTTGGGTTTATCTCGTAGAGATATTCCAACAACCATCATTGATTATTAGTGAGACCGACGCAAAATTTGACATTTTCGATATTTGTTTTGACAATTCTGGTCTTGAGCACCGGCTTGTTGCGTTCTCAAGGTCTTCAAAAGAGCCGGGATATCTCCAAACGCCACCAGCAAGGTTCGGGACTCCATAGCATTAAAGGGAATGTGTTTTTCGAGATCAAGAGTGTCGATATTACTCATTTTCCACAAATGAGTGTCATTTTTAGTGCGGTCAATGATCATAATCTATTTGTTCGCAATTTAAAAAAAGAGGATGTTATTGTCTTGGAAAATGGAATCCAACGACCAATTATCTCACTTGATCTCATTAGCGCCCAAAATCGCGTGCCGGTTGATATTGTGTTTGTGATTGATCAAACTGCTTCGATGCGCGATCTGATCGCCACGGTCAAAGACAACATTCGTCATTTTGTTGAATCACTTCGCGGGCATGGTTTCGATTATCGTCTCGGGATGACACGTTTTTCGGATATTGTTGACTGGGCTAGCCCTACACTCACCGATGATATCAGTGAGTTTGAAAAATGGACTTCGGATATTGAAACTGTCGGCGGCGGAGATATTAAAGAGAATGCGCTTGAAGGGTTAAAGGCAGCGACCTTGCTCCCTATGAGACCTACCGCATTGCATCTGGCTATTATTATCACTGATGCACAATTTCATCAACAAGGAGAACCCGGCGACGGGACTACTGACTTTACAGCCAAGTCAATGGGTGACTATCTCTATGAACGTGAAGTCCGCCTTATAACAATCACACCCCCCGAGTTTCCGGAGTTTATGCAGATGGCTGCAGTATCCGAAGGTACGAGCTTTGATATTCGTAAGCCTTTCGATAGTGTTATTAGTCTAGTAGCACAAGATATTACCAGTCTGTATTCCTTAAAATATTTATCACAATCAACACTAGCACCTGACAGTGTTCGCATTGATATACTTCGCTCCGAAGATCAATCCCCACTTGCTTCAAGAAAGTTACAAGCTCTTGAAGAAGGGAAGCGCTTTGTGTTCGAAGATTTGTTATTCCAACCAAACCAAGCGTCGCTTGCTCAAGAATTTATCGAAGAACTTGAGCGTGTCGTAAGATTATTATTTGTTCGCCCAACAATGAAACTCCGTATTGAAGGTCATGCTGATGCGAGTGGACCGCATGAAAAGAATATGGAGCTATCACTTAAACGTGCCGAAGCCGTCAAACAATATCTCATCAGTAGCGGAATCCAAGCTACTCGTCTCGAAGTGACCGGTTATGGTGATAGCAGACCGATCGCAAACAATGCTACTGATGAAGGACGACGCTTCAACCGTCGTATCGAGTTTGTGATCCTCTCAAAATAAACACGTGGTTACGATTGCATTAATCTTGGCAGCGTATCGGCAAGGATATTTCCCGATGGCTTCAGGAAAAAAAGGAGAAATTGGCTTTTATTTTTATGAACCTCGAGGTATTATTCCACTTGATGACCGTTTTATTATTCGCAAATCACTTCGTGTTGCCGTTGAACAATCCACGACTGAGATACGAATAGATACAGCATTTGATGAGGTAATCAATCAATGTGCTCGTTATGACGAATTACCTGATGATGAGATTTGGATTTCAGAAGAAATGAAATTATTATATTCAGAACTTCATAGAATGGGAATAGCACATTCGGTTGAGGTATGGAACGAAGGGGCACTCGTTGGCGGATTATATGGGCTAACATTCGGTGCGGCGTTTTGCGGAGAGTCGATGTTTTCCAAAGAATCTAACGCTTCACAGATTGCACTCATTGCCTTAGTCGAGCACCTTCGAAAAACAGGCTTTACCTTGCTTGACTCGCAAATGGAGAGTGAACATCTGAAACAATTCGGGCTCTACACTGTTTCGCAAACCGAGTATCTCGGTATGCTTTCAGATGCTATCGAGTTACAAGTCGATTGGAATACAATTATTTCCTGACAAGCATCTTCCGAACCGTCGGTTTATCATTGCCGGCAATAAATTCATAAAGATATGTTCCGCTATTAGGTATATCGTTTGCCGAAAGACGTAATTCATACGACCCTTGTTTGTATAACTGTGCATTAATTGGGCGAGAAACTTCTCGCCCGGTTATATCAAGCACACGAATGGTTACACTTGTTTCATCGCTTCCTACAAAAAATGGAATGCTTGTTACTTCAGAGCCTAAGCCTGAACCGAAGGGGTTCGGAGAATTCATCTGAATGAAGTTTGCTTTTGGTACTCCTGATGTCAAATGAATATCACCGCAAGCAGAGTCGATCACGATCACTCCTTGTTGCTCTTGAATGGCAAGTTCGCTACGAAGGGGGAAGCTAAGGGTAGAATGTTTCAGAATTGTCTGATCACCAGTTTTTGCCGTTGCGGCAGCCTTAAATTGTAATCGTAGTATTGATCCTGTTGTACTGAGATGACCCGTTGTACTTTCAAGATCATAGGTATATTGTCCCGGAACATCACCGGTTTGTCGGGTTAGTGTCCATGCAACTGTTTGTGATAACATTTGCCCTTGACCAACCTCAATTAATGACGCTACCATCGGGTCCCAAGTGATGACACCGGTGATATGGTTAACATTCAAAGAATCAGGTATTGCCGTTTTTAGTCTCAGATTTGGATAAACAATATCTCCAACTCTGATATTACTATTATCAAAACGCAGGTCAACTTTAATCGGAGCTATGTCTTGCGCTTTGAGATAGAGTTTAAACGTTGTACTATCGTCAAGCATAAACACGATCTCGGCAAGACGAGGTGTTGTTTTATAAAGCGTTGATGCTTTATAGGTAATTGCAAGTGCACCGCTATTATTCTCGCTGATAAGCATTTGCTGTGGCAATGTCGGCGCTGTAAAGTCAGCGGCGTCCGCACCACTGATGGTATAACTAAGTGTTGACAGATCCCAATTGCCGATATTTTTCAAGATCGTAGCTTTTGTGGAAGTATAACCATTAAACATTACACCAAAATCAAGCGTATCTATTACCGTCGTATCAAGAGTAAATCTTGCCACAGGCATTGCACCGATGCCGGTGATGTAAGTGGTATCATTCGATGCTTGTTTACCATCAATTAATAACGTTGCCGTTACCGGTCCTATTGCTGCGGGCATAAATTGTACATCGATGTCTTGTAAGACTCTTGGAAGAACCTTGAAATCAGACCCAAGAGGAGCCGCTGTATAATTATTTGAGCCCACTAATCGAATAGAGCCTGCGACGAGTGTATCAGGAGACGTACTTACTAATCGAACTTTATTTAATAGCTTTGTTCCAATGCGTACTTTGCCGAAGTTGAGTGAATCAAGATCAAGGACCAAGAAAGGAGACTCATCATAACCTTCGAGCAATACCGAAGCGGTAGTACTATCATCAAATGTGAAAAGCATTCGTGCGCTATGATAGACAATTTGAGATGTCGGCGTGAAGAACACATCATAGGTCGAATTCTGCTGTTGATCGACACTGTCTTCCAACGGCGAACCACCTTTTTGTTTTGTATAACTAAATTCATTTTTCTTGTCACCAATCATCTGGATATTGACTACATGAAGCAACCAATCGCCGGTATTAGTAATTGTGAATTGTTTTGGAGTTGCTGGGGTGTTAAGCACAACAGTACCAAAGTCAATAACGGTATCAGAGAACTCCGCAACAGGTGCAACGCCTGTGCCACGAAGTTGGATTGAATCAGTTTTAAAATCACCGCCACTTCCGTGTAAATATCCAACATACGGTCCGCGAACACCCGGATAAAAATCAACCTTCAGACTGCTATCAATTGAGAAAGGGGCAACAGGTTTTAATTTGTTGACTATTGTGAATTCACCCGGGTCAGGAGTAACAGTTGTGGTATCAAGCGACAATGTTTTTCCTGAGCCATTTCTAAACGATGCAGTTTTTTGTAAATGAGTTTTTACACGGACGTTACCAAAATCAATAGCGGGTTGTCCAAATTGAAGAAATTGTGCTTCTTCAATAGCTTCAAGAGGAATGCAATCACTTGATGAATCATCATAGTGTACACACAACGTCGCACGATGCGCTATGCCTGTCTTAGCATTGGTACTAAAACGAACGTCTATTTTAACAGTGGAATCTTCTGATATGGTAAACGTCGGAATAGGTGTGCGACCATTCGGTTGGTAAACAATTGCAAAATCCTTTGCATCAGCTCCTTTAATCTCTAACCAGACCACTCGCAATGGATAATCACCGGAGTCAGTCAGCGTGGTAGTGATCGTATCAGAGACATTTGATTTGACGATGCCGTAATTAACCGGCGTCGGATTAAATATTGCTTTAGCCACAGCACCAATACCCCGAAGCTCGACCGAATCACGTTTGTTGCCAACCGTCATATAAAAATATGCCTTAAACGGTCCGGGAATGGTTGGAGTAAATGTCGCTTGTACCGGTACGCTCTTTTGTGCAGGGATAGGTAGTATTGCCCTATCAAGTTTGAAATATGTTGACGGTATTATTTGCTGCTCGTTCAGCCCAAGAGTTGCATTTGAACTGGTGTTGCGAAGCAACGTAATCGTGTCTGATTTGGAAATATTCAATTTTACTTTGCCGAAATCATGGAGGGTGTCACGGCTGGTAACCTGCGGCTGTATTTCTTCACCGAGAAGTGTCACCGTATCCTGAGTAAAGTCATCGTAGACAAGTCTGAAGTATGCCTTCATTTGCAGATGATCAATGCCGGTACCCGGTTGAAAAGTTATTGTAAATGTTCGGGATGAGTCAGGCTCGACAAAAAATACCGAGTCGTTCGGAGAAAAAGAGAATACCGATTTAAATTGCCCGGTGATCTGCGCCAAAATTACTGAGCAAGTCCAATTTCCTTTATTCGTAAGAGTCAGGGTTTGCTTGTCTTGGTCACCACGATACACTGTTTTGAATCGTAACACACTATCACTCAATAGTGGTATAGGCTCCGCGCCATCACCTTGAAATGTTACAGAATCTATTTGCACATTCGTACCGCGTATATATAATTTTCCTTGATAATGGATACGTGCGGTCGGGTTAAAAAATGTTTTTATTTGACCGCTGCTTCCGGCGGTAACATCAAACGGAAGTGTTGCAGGGAATACACGACTGAACGCACCGGCAGGCGGTGCTGGGGCATAATTTGTTGCAGTTGTAATCGTCAAGGTTGTATTACCACCTTCATTTGAAATGTTAGTAGAGGTGGTAGCACCCTTGCCAATACGGACTTTGCCAAAATCTACAAATTGTGGTCCTACTGTCAGTGTTGGGGCTATACCAAAGGCATGAAGACGGATGACTCTATATCGATTATTCTGATCGGCATTACGACAATAGATATGGAGTTCACCACGGATATTCCCCTTGATACTTGGGGTGACCGTCAAACGGATTTGATTCGTATTTTCTGTTAGTAACGGAAAACGATCACCCCGCTCTGACTGAAAAGTAAAATCATTGGTACCCACCGGTGTAAGCCCTACGAGGATCATACTGTCAACTTGCAAAGGATCAAGACCATAACTCGCAATAGAATCAAGATAATTTACTGCCTGCCCGACATTCACATTTCCAAAATCGACATCAATATTTTTAATAGCAATACCTGCGGTCCAACGAGCCATTCGGATATTAACTCCTCCTGAGCCGACATTGTTATAAGCACTCGAAGGTGCTTTGATTTTGAACTGAAGTTTATTTCCTTGGCTTGTGACTTTGGATGTATAGTTATGACTTGGTTGGTAATTTGATTCTAACGGCGCAAAATACCCTTCATTGAGACCTATTGAGATAGCGACAAACAAACCCCAATCGAACTTGATTGAATTGTAAGTGGGGGGATTTGAAAGAGGCGAAAAAATATTCCAACCGGGTGCTTTATAAGTATAAGCAGCATCGATACCATCAGCATTTTGTTGGGCAAACAAACTGAAAGTACTTCCCGCATAGAGAAACATATCCACACCCGCTGAAAGTGTGATCTTACTGCTAACATATCCTCCCGGTTTTGCAGGGACGGATACAGTATCGCGTGGGGTAGAGATGCGCCACTGACCAAAAGACTGCGAATGCAGTAAACTGATGGCAATCGCTGCGAAAAGGAAAGCCCGCACTGTGACCCGAATTACCGATGAAGACACCATTATGTGTTTCTATCCAAAAAAAAATGAGTGAATCTATACCATTTTGTTGTCAAAAAGCTTAACAATTTGGTATGAGTATGTACGGGGGCGTAGTTAGCACCTTTAAAAACAACTGAAACGCCAATTTGTTACAATAGGGCGAACAAAAATATTTCCACACAAAATTGAGGAAAAGGGTTAAACCGTGCTATTTTATAGGATTATGAGACCGTGGCGTATTCACGAAAAAAATCTAATTTCTCTCGAAAGGGGCGCTTCGGAAGTTGTGATGGTTTTTCAAGGGCATATAGTGCACAATTTTTCTGATAATATTCACCATTCCGGACATATTGCATCCCCAATTTTTCCATAATATGAGACCAAGATGTATTTCCGGGCTGAACGATAGCAAAAACTGTTTCGAGACTCCAATCGGAAAATGCCTTGCGCAGAAGAAGTTTGGAAGCCTCTATTGCATAGCCTTTACCCCAGGCTGATTTTGCCAGCGTAAAGACCATCTCCATCATTTGGGTTGTTTCGAGTTGTTGTAGACCGCAACACCCTATAAATCGCTTTTCGCGGCGCTCAATCATTGCAAATACTCCCCAACCATGTTCGTCGAAACGGGAAATCGTTTGCTGTAGTGATACTTGTATTTCTTCGGGTGTCTGTAGTGGCGGGATGTGTAGCATTACATCTTGATCGGTGTAAAGAGCGACAATCTCATCGAGATCGCCCATAGTAAGTGGGCGTAATAACAAGCGGGGGGTCACGAGTATATTCATAGTGTGAAATACAAAGCCCCGCACTCGTTGCCGATCGTCAATGCGACCTATGAATGCTTGGTCCGAACTTCGGACTCGCAACGTAACATCTCCGATTTAGCTCGGAGTGAGGGGGCAAGATTAACTTCATTTATACAAACTTAGCGGTGTAGAGTTTGTTACAGCCTACGAAGGAAATTACTTGGGAGTTTATCCTTTTGGGTTGGTTGGTCGGATTTCTATCTCCGAGATATTCGCTGAAAGCGGTAAATATGCCGATAACCATACCGATTCCGCTATATCAGAAGCATTTAACATTTTGGTGCTGGTGCTGGGACTATCGATGTCCTTAAAGAAATCAGTTACGACACTGCCCGGGCAAATGGTAATACAGCGAATATTATCAGTTCTTACTTCCAAGAATAAGGATTGCATCAAACCACGTACAGCAAATTTCGAAGCGCAATAAGCCCCACCTCCACTAAAACCGTTTTTCCCCGCTATCGAAGAAATAGTAATAATTGTCCCCGATTTTTTTGCTCGCATCGGCGGCAATAAATTCTTTGTCAGAAGAAATACCCCACGAAGATTCGCTCCGAGAACTGACCGAAATTCTGAGACAGAAAGTTCAGTAACTGTTTTGAAGATTCCAAAGCCCGCATTATTTACCAAGATGTCAATTGTGCCAAGTTTTTCATTACAGAGATCGACAAATTTCAGGACTTGTTGTTCATCCGAAACATCGCAGACACTTGTGTAATAGGAATGTTGGGGGTAGTTTTTGGCAAGTTGCTCACGCGTCGCCGTTAGCTCCGTTTCATTTCTTGCACATAGTGCGAACCGGTGTGAGGTTGTTTCGCGTGAGAATCGCTGAGCTATGGCAAGCCCGATTCCTTTAGAACTGCCGGTAATGACGATATTCATAATAACGAATATATGAAATATTTTAACTCAGAGGTTTGCACCAATAGAAAAATAGAATCTGGGCTCATTGAGTAACAATGGTTTTTTCTCGTTTTGTCCGAAACGGAAATTTTCACCAAGCCCAAATCTGGCAAGACCAATTGGTGTCTTGAAGCCTATCTGAGCGCCCATCCCATGAATAAACGACCCAAATTTTATTGCTGTTGGTTCGCTCCACATAGCTCCCAAATCATAGCGAAACAACACAAAGGTCGGGAAGAGTAATGTATTTGGTATTGCGACTTGATAACCGATACTCCCAAGAGCATATTGCTTACCCCGAAGTTCATATTCGTTAAGACCGAAGAAGGTTTCGATCCCGCCGAGAGCAAATTGTTCTTCGCGTGGAAGTGTGCGGTCGGCGACTCCAATCGACGCACCAAGTTGAACATTGTGTAATCTTGAAAGCGGAATGGCTTCTTGGAATGTAGCACTAATCTTTGTAAATCCTATCTCTCCTCCGAAGATGTGAGTACCAATCTCATAGTAACCCATAAAATAATGTCCTGTATGAGGATAATCGGGGTCGTCACGAGAATCGATAGTAAATTCACCGCGCAGACCGGATATTACCTCCCGCTTGGCAGTAGCACTAGAGGAGTTGACAGAAAAATAGCGCTGGCGCTCAAGACGATATTGTCCCACGAGCGAGGCATCACGACCAATATTTAAATTCACACGAAGACTTCCACCGATATCGCGAAACTCGCGCATTACATCTAAGGTGATAGACTTAAATTTAGCGTTCGGAATATCTTCTACAAATGCGTATGAGGTAATATCTTTATACGCAGTGAAGAGGGAAATAGCAAATCCAAATAGTGGTGGTCCCCCGGAAATCGAAGTTGCAGCATAACCCGATAATCTGCCAAGCCCACCTTTGAGAGTGAACTCTCCGCCTAAACCAAACAGATTTTCGTTGGCATACTCCATTGAAAACTGTGCACCATATTCATTGTCTGCAAGCCCTCCGAGGCGTAAGACTTGTGTTGCACGTTCTTCAAATGTGAATAAGAGAGATGTTCTCCCAATGTGGGTAGGAATGTCAGTTAATGAATTTATTGGTAATGTATCATCTCGAATGACAACCTCAGAGGTAGCTGTTAGATCGTGCACAAATTCGACGTTCGAGTAGGAAAAATATCCTGTTGCTGTCAAATTTCTTAACCCTCGCTCACATTGATCACTTCTGAAAACATCGCCTCGTGCAAATGGTATTTGATCGCGCACTACGACCGGCAAGATAGAGTGTAAACCATTAATCTGAATATCACGAATATAACCGGGGTCAAGATATAGGTCAATAACTGAAGGTTTCTTTGAGATAACAATACTATCAAGATGCGCCAAAGAATATCCCTTGTGTCGAAGTTGATCAAGAAGAGGATGTCGTATATCTACTTCAAGTGATTGCTCACTAAGTGAATTCCCACGAAGCGAAGCAAATTTTGCTAAGAGTGAATCACTTACATCATACGGAAGTCCATGAATACGAATTTCTCGTATTACTGATAAGTAGATCGGGTCTGCTTTTGCATTTACGTTTGTCGTCGATGTACTCCGCTCAAGGAGCATTTTGATTTGAGTCAATGAATTCCGAGCCGCGATGCGACCTTGCTCGATATACATTTCAGCATTTAAAAAATTGTCGGCAAGTGAATGCTCTAAGCGGGGAGAAATAATAATATCTGCGCGCTTGAGTTGCTCGACGTTTTCGTGACGCATCATGAGCGTAATCACCTGATCAGCAACGTCCCACGGAGAGTTGAGTTCTTCACGGCTTCGTAGTTCTGCCGTTGTATTAGATGCAATCACGATTGCCGCCTTTGCAGAGTCACGAGCTATGTCAATAGGTACATTCCCTAATAGTCCACCATCAACCAGTAATGATGAATCTTGTACCAATGGATAAAAACGAAGTGGGAGTGTCGCGCTGGCTCTGATCGCCGAAGTCAGATCACCGTGAGTAATGAGTTTTCTTTTGCCGCTTACAATATCAGTTGCCAAGCCAATAAACGGTACCTTAAGATCCCGAAGAAAATTTTCATGTGTTCCATAAGTTGAAGAGAGGATCAAACTATTTAAGAGCATCGTCAACCGTTGTCCGCTTGAAAGTGCCTTCGGAAAAACCGGTTCAAAGAATCCGTTGAATCTCAATGCCAATAATGCCGAACTCCCATCTTTTTTTTCCGGTTGTCGTTCTCCTCGTCGAGAGTCATCATCAAGCGAGAGAATATCTGCCCAGTTAGTCTCAATCGCAAGTTTTTCCAATTCCTTTGGGCTATATCCCGCAGAATATAGTCCGCCAATAATAGCTCCCATACTCGTGCCGACAATCAGATCAATAGGGATGTGGGCAGAGTCGAGAATTTCCAGAACACCGATGTGTGCAAAACCCCGTGAACCTCCTCCGGAAAGGACAAGAGCAATATTGGTTTTTTTCTGAAGTTCGGACGTAAGCTGACCCAGCGAAATTTCGCTAAAAAGAACAAGGAATAACACACAGAATAGAAAACTTCGAATTGACACAAAGAAACAAACACTTGAAGGGAGTTTCGCATTTCGTCTTTTTTGGGGAGTGGTATCGTTATGCCGATATTATTAACTAACTTTGAATACCTATATTGTTAGATATGGATAGAAAAAAGAACACGTCTGGCACGCTTCTTGCTTAATGCTTGAATAAGTGTCCCAAAAATAAAACAGGGCAGTCACCGATAGTGACTGCCCTGTTTTCCGCAAGTGACCATTATTCTTAGTGGGGAAGACGGAATTATGGGACCTGCTTTACGAAAGTAAAGCAGGGGCTTGCGGTACACTTTTTCTATACTACGGTTATCAAAATCCGCAGAAATACGACACAAAAGAAGGCTAAATTTACATCCATTTTTTTGTTCGGTACCATTCTACAGTTTCGCGGAAGCCCTGTCGAATCGAAACCTCCGGGGTGTAACCCAATTCCCGCTCTGCTCGCTCAATACTACATGTCCAATATTGTGCTGTCATATCGAGGCGTTTTTCCCAATTGAGCACACTTGGTCTCGTTTTGAATACAGAAAGCAATTCGGATACTCCAGCAATTGTTGCGACAATAGTATGTGGAATACGAATAAATACTCCTCGTTTTTTCATTACTTCCGCCGCAATACCCGAAAGCTCCTGCCAGCTATAATTTTCTTTGCTTCCAATATAATATAATCTATTACCTGCGATGGGAGCGAGCATCGCACACTCTATTGCCAAGGCGATGTCGCCAACATAACAGAGATTGACAGATTTATTTTTGAATCCGATAAGCGGTTTGATACGTCGACTTATTGCTTGAAAGAACGATAATGTTGCTGTATCACGCGGTCCGTATATTGCCGGAAGACGTAGAATTGTCACCGGGAAATACTGTTCGAAATGCTTACATTCTTCTTCGGCAGCGAGTTTCGAGCGTCCATAGGTGGTGATCGGATGTGGCGGCGTCTCTTCTGTGACCGGTATCCCATCAAGCGATGGACCACCGGCAGTCTGACTCGAAATAAAAATAAAACGCTTGAGTGTGTTACCGTATTGTTTACATGCTTCGAGCAAACCGCGGGTAGCGATGTGATTCCCTTCGTAAAAGGCTAATCTATTCTTCGCCGCGACCACACCGGCAATATGAATCACAACATCAATATTTTTTAGTGCCTCTTGAAGCGACTCAGGGTTCGTGAGTGTACCATAAGCAATTTCAATCGGTTTGTTTTGGAGCCACTGCAACGATGAGCTTTTCCTTACAAGGGCACGTACACTATGACCCGACGCGACTAATCGCTCGGCGGTATGTGAACCGACAAAACCGGTCGCACCGGTAATTAATATGTTCATAGTGACAATGCTCTTAGAATCTAGAATACATGGACGTTCACGTCCATACCGTTCTTTTTTATTTGACGAATAAACTGACTTGCTGACTGGATCATCGAATCTAACTTGTTCGAGAATTCTTTGTCGATTGTCAATTTATAGAGTACGGATTTATTGCTACGTGCTTCGGCTAAAATTTGGTTGATACCGGCTAAGAGTGTATCGGCGCGAGCCAACGTACCTTGTGAGTGATGAATAAAATCTTTTACGGTGTCAAGGGTTGAACTGACGCCCGGGCGCAATTGAATAATCGCATTTGAGCCTTCGACGGCAAGACGATCAACATCTTGCAAAGTTCGTGAAAGTGTCTCACGATTTTCTTTGATTACCGTACGAAGATCGGCTATTGTTGCTGCGGCGTTATCAAGGGCGGCATATGTTTTTTGTTTGAGCGCACCATTGCCAAAGAGATCATTTACTGAATTTAGTACGGTATCTACTTTATGAAAAATAACATCGATCGTGGGGGCAAGCGAATTCGCAAAGCTGATCAATGAGCTAATATCACCGCCTGCAGTACCAATAAGAGTGTCACGAGCAAGATCGAAACTGCCGTTTGAACCGGGGCTGATATCCACTTTTTTACCGCCCATCAATTCAAGCATCGAAATGATTGCTGTTGCGTCATGATGGATAGGTTGTGCATCGGTTAATGCCATCCTCACGATAATAGTACCGTTGGTGGACTCAGTGATTTGATCAACCACTCCATGTCGGACACCACGAATAAACACACCATCGCCGCGCTCCAGCCCTGAAACAGTAGGGAATGTTGCAGTAAGATAATGCTGCGCATTGTTAAAATTCCAACTTTTTGCCCAGCCTATACCAAAGATCAATACCGCCAGCCCGACTAAAACAGTAATTCCTACCTTGAAGTTGGTATTTCGTTGTTGTTGCACGATAAATATTAAAAGGGTAGATCCGAATCCGGAATTGAACCACCTTGGTCAAATTCTGCATTCATAGGTGATGATGAGTGTTGCTCTGATGGGGTTGAGTTCTGGGAAAATCCTGAAGAAGCACGTTCGCCACCACCTGCCCCACCGAGAAGGATGAGATCTGTAGCAACGACTTCGGAAATATACTTTTTTACGCCTTCTTTATCGTCGTAACTGGTATTGCTGATGCGACCTTCGATATAAACTTGTTTGCCCTTTTTGACATAATTTCCGCAGATTTCACCAAGTTTGTCCCAAGCGACTACATTATGCCAAGTCACACGTTCTTGCTGTGAGCCATTTTGATCTTTCCAGGATTCACTTGTCGCCAAACTAAATGAAGCACGGGCTTTGCCGGAATTGGTATAACGTAGTTCCGCGTCTTTTCCTGCGTTACCAATGAGACATGCTTTATTTAAACTTTTTCCTGCCATAGGTGCTCCTCAAGTGATAGATTTATTGCAAAATAAACGCTACCACCTTGCCAGAAGGTTCACTGTTAGTTTGACCAAGATGACTTAAACCATTATTTATCAATTCTGAGACTGATCGTCCTAACGTCTGTGGGTGAGCGGAGTTCAAGAATATATGCTCCATTTGCAAGCCCTTCAAGCGATAGCATCTGTGTTTGCTCGCCGGAAGCGACAATTCCCATATCCTCAGAACGCAACTTTACACCTCGAATGTCATATATCGCTATACTCAAAGGCATTGGGCGGGAAAGCGAAAAACTAATTTCAGTAAATCGGTCGGCGGGATTCGGGAAGGCTGCAATAAATTCTATCTCAGTATTATGGCTCGCCATTGGTTGTTCACAAACCCCCGCAAGCGGAGCTTCATCGCTGGTTCGGCGCATAATAGTCCCACGGATACCACAAACGGATGCAGCCGAAACGGAAGGATATGCAACACAATAGAGGATACCATCAGTATTACTTGCCTGCTGTTCCCAAGTCATTCCGCCATCGGTGGTGTGATAGATCTGTCCACCCATCCCTACGACGATACCTCGATTCTCATCACAATAACTAACAGAAAAAAATGCCGCATTGTAGCCTAATGCTGTTGTTGTTTTTCCATTTAAAGTGGTAATAACCATACCGTGCATAATTAAAGGTCCTGTATCAAGGGATGCTACACAGTAATGTGTTGGTGATATCATAAAACAACCATAACCAAAGCCAAACTGTGATATCCAACTTAATCCGCCATTGGTGGTAAGTTCTACGTCATTTGCAGTCACAACCATTCCATTGATAGGATCACAAAATGAAATTCCCGATACCCCTTCACCATTAGGGTATGGAATTTTTAAACGATACCATGATGCACCTGCGGTAGTGGTTTTGAAGACTGTGGCTGAATCGCCTGCAACATAGCCAACTTGCGGTGTCGGGAATGTGATTGATCGTAACACTACTGTAGTAGGGATTACTTGTTTTGTCCAATGTGCCCCTCGATCAGATGTTTTGAACATGATACCGTCGTCGCCCACGGCAAAGGCTGTTACAGAATCGGAGAATATCACTGAACGAAGTGCTAAGGAGGTAAATGGGTCAATAATCGACCATTTTCTTCCACCATTACTGGTAACCATCACCGCCCCTAAATTACCAACTGCAATGCCATTGGAGGTGTCACCTTTGGGGAAAGCAATCGAACGCAAAATATTATAGAATGGAGAAATTGGCAAGAATTTCCAATTAGCGCCCCCATCAGTCGTGCGCATAATAAATCCTTGTTCACCTACTGCAATTCCATACAACGGAGTGAGCAGATCAAGACCTCGAAGATGGACATTGGTACCACCAAGTTCAAGAAAAGGCTTTTTCCAAGTAAGACCTGAATCCTCAGAAAAAATGATGTTTGCATTGTTTCCGACGATGATAAAGCGTCGAGGATCTTTCGATGCAATCGCATTGAGCGATGTGGTGACTGAGACGATCGTATCAACGAGTATTTGAGCTTTCCATGTAGCACCACGATTCGTTGTTTTGGTGATATACCCATTTTCACCGACACCAATTGCCGTACTATCAGTTGTGAACGAGACACTAAAAAGATTATTACCATGATCGGTATGGATCTGGGACCAGTACTTACCGGTATCCGAACTTGAGACGATATACCCATTGTCTCCGGTGATCACTAAAAAATTGCTTCTGACCTTACGAATACTTCTGAGCGTGCCAACATTAAGCTCAAGCCCATAAGGTGTCCAAGTATTGCCGGCATCGGTCGTTTTGAGAATCGTATTGCTTGCCCCGACAATAAAACCTATCGAATCGTTGAACATCAACACGCCGTAAAATGCTGTATTGGCAGGGGTTTTCATTATTGACCAAGTCTTTCCCACATCTGTGGTTTTGATCGCGATGGCTATCGGTTTTGTTACCTCACCACTTTTACCGACAACCATTCCCTTCAAAGAGTCGATGAACGATAATCCGTAACAGTTAAAGTTTTTGATTGGGACGATCGAGGAATGGACATTCCAACTGTTACCGCTATCAATACTTGTTAAGAATGAACCTTGATCGCCAACAATGTAGATTCGTTGTGGGCTGATGATCTGCACTGCATTAAGTGTGCCCGATAGCGTCGGTGGGTTTTGTGAACGCCAAATATTTAATTGTCCGTAGGATGAATTGGCTGGCATAACTGCCAGCAGCAAAACGACAACGTAAAGAATTTTTTTCATAGTATCGACAGAAAGATTGTCACCCGAAAGTAAAAACGCTTGAGACCCTCATCAGTTACAAGTTCTACGATAGTTTACTTATCAATTCTCACACTGATCGTGTGCGTTTCCGAAGGTGATCGGAGTTCAAGAATGTAGGCTCCGCTCGTAAGCCCATCAAGAGACAATCTTTGTGAATGCTCACCCGATGAGACGATCCCAAGATCAGCAGAGCGCATCTTCGCGCCTCTAATATCATAGAATTCGATACTCAATGGCATCGCTCTGGCAAGTGAAAAACTAATTTCTGTAAATCGCTTAGCAGGGTTGGGGAATGCGGCAACGAATTCTATTTCAGTATTACGGCTTGCCATCGGATGCTCACGAACCCCTGCAAGCGCAGCTTCATCGCTGGTTCGGCGCATAATCGTCCCCCGTATTCCACAAACCGATGAGGCGGAAACCGAAGGATAGGCTACGCAGAAGAGGGTATTGGTCGTGCTGCTTTGCTGGGCATCCCATGTAACTCCACCATTAGTAGTATGGTAAATCTTTCCGCCATACCCCACAGCTGTTCCGTGATTTGAATCACAAAATGCAATGGACAAAAAAGCAAGATCATAATTAAATACCCTTGAAATTTTTCCATCGTTAGTCGTTCTAACTTCCCCAGATGTAAAGAAGGGTTCCGTGTATATCCCCACCTCACTATAGTGAATTGGCGAAATCATATGGCAACTATAACGACCAAAAGTATTATCTCCTCTCGATATCCAAGTCAAACCTCCATCGGATGTGAATTTGCTATCATTTGCAGTTGTGATCATGCCATTCTTTGAATCACAAAATGAAATACCAGTACATCCCTCACTATCGGGCATTGGGAATTTTATTCGATGCCATGAAAGCCCCCCGGTATTCGTTTCAAGGACGGTTGAGGAATCACCGGCAACAAAACCTACTTGCGGGTTAGGGAATGTGATTGCGACGAGTTTTGCTGTAGCAGGAATAGTTTGTTTTACCCAATTGACACCTCGATCAATTGTCTTATACATCATTCCATAATCGCCAACAACATAGGCAGTCAGCGGATCGGAAAATACGACTGAGCGAAGGACATCCCTCGTGAAAGGTTTAACACTTGTCCATTTTTTTCCTCCGTCGCTCGTTGTAAGTATTGCACCAAGCTGACCGACAGCAATGCCATTCGAGGTATCACCCTTCGGGAAAGCGATAGAGCGCAAGAGATTGTAATATGGAGAAATTGGCAAAAACTGCCAATTGGCACCGGCATCAGTCGTGCGCATAATAAAACCTTGTTCACCAACGGCAAACCCGTACTGCGGATTGAGGAGATCGAGACCTTTGAGGCTGATATTTACTCCGCTAAGATCAAGATAGGACTTTTTCCAGGTGAGACCGGCATCGGAAGAATAGATTGAGTTAGCATTATTTCCGACGATCACAAAGTGTTGCGCGTCTTTCGACACGATCGCATTAAGTGTTGCCGTGACCGAGATGATAGTATCTACCAGCGTTTGAGTTTTCCAGGTGGCACCCCGATTAATTGTTTTTGTGATATACCCATTTTCACCTACACCGATTGCCATACTATCGGTTGCGAAAGACAAACTATTGAGATTATTACCATGATCGGTATGAATCTGATTCCAACTTCTCCCTGTATCCGAGCTTACGAGGATGTAACCATTATCACCGGTGATCACTAAAAAATCACTTCTGACTTTACGAATACTTCTCAGTGTGCCCACTTGCAACTCAATACCATAGGATGCCCAAGCGTTGCCCGCGTCTGTTGTTTTGAGAATAGTATTACTTCCCCCGACGATAAATCCTATAGTATCGTCGAGCATTAATACTCCATAGAATGCGGTAATCACGGGGGTCGTCATCATTGACCAAGTATTCCCGGCATTTGTCGTTTTGATCGCGGCAGATTTACCAACGACCATTCCCGTCAATGAGTCAATAAACGATAATCCCAAACAGTTAAAGTTTTTAAGCGGGACAATCGAGGAATGAACATTCCAACTGTTACCACTATCAACGCTCGTTAAAAACGAACCCTGATCGCCAACTACATAGATTCGTTTTGGGGAGATGATTTGCACGGCATTGAGAGTGCCCGAGACCGTCGGTGGGTTTTGCGAACGCCAAATATTTAGTTGCCCATAAGATGAATCTGACGAGACAACCATCAGAAGGACAACGATGCAAAGAAAGATTTTTTTCATAGGTTTCACAGTATTGGCACAATACCAATAATACTCAGAGTAAAACGCTTGAGAACCCCCGAAGTTACAAGTTTTCCGAGCAGTTATTTGTCAATTCTGAGATTGATTGTATTTGCTTCCGAAGCGGAGCGTAGCTCAAGAATATATGCTCCGTTTGCCAGCCCATTGAGAGATATTGTTTCGGAATGCAACCCTGAAGAAACGATGCCTAAATCAGCAGACCAGACTTTTGCACCTCTGATATCATACACTCCAATACTCAATGGCATTGCTCGGGCAAGCGAAAAACTTACATCGGTAAATTGAGTTGCAGGATTTGGGAATGTGGCAACAATTTCTATTTCGGTGTTGCGGCTAGCCAAAGGACGCTCTCGGACTCCGTCGAGGGGTATTTCGTCGCTGGTGAGGCGAAGTATCGTGCCACGTATCCCACAAGTAGAAGTTGCGGAGATCGAAGGATAAGCCACCGCATACAATACCCCACTGGTATTGCTCACTTGCGAAGACCAAGTTGTACCGCCATCAGTCGTGTGATAGATCTGCCCACCATACCCAACAGCTGTACCACGGTTCGCATCACAAAATGCTACTGATTGCATCGCACGGTCATATCCAAATACTGTGTTAGTAATGCCGTTAATGGATGTCGTAATCGTACCTTTAGTCGTTGGTACATCGTAGCTAACGTAACAATAATGTGTTGGCGTAATCATCACGCAACCGTTAGCGGCTAACATATCTTTCTTACTCCAACTTAAACCGCCATCTGTGGTAAATTCAAGATCTATCCCGGAAGCGATCATTCCATTTTTTGGATTAATAAACGAAATCCCATAGCATACCTCCGTATCGGCTAATCCGGTTTTTAAACGATGCCATGATGCACCTGCGGTGCTGGTTTCGAGCACGGTTGCAGAATCCCCGGCAACAAAACCTGCGCTTGAACTTGGAAACGAGATCGAACGTAAATTTACTTTTGTTGGAATCGCTTGTTGGGTCCAACTTAATCCACGGTCTGAAGATTTGAACATTAGACCATTATCGCCGACGATATAGGCAGTTAGTGAATCAGAAAAAACAACTGAACGAAGGGAAGAAAAGGTAAATGGCTTTTGGCTTGTCCATTTTTTTCCGCCGTTACTTGTTGTGAGCAATGCACCAAATTGACCGACAGAAATTCCATTTAACGTATCACCTTTTGCAAAAGCTATTGCATATAAGGTATTGTAAAATGGAGAATTCGGCAAAAATTGCCAATTAGCCCCCCCATCAACGGTGCGCATAATTATCCCTTGCTCACCAACCGCAATACCATAGAGAGGTGAGTAAAGATCGAGTCCTTTCAGGTTGACATTTGCGCCAAGACCAAGATACGGTTTTTGCCAAGTAAGACCGCCATCGGTGGTATAAAGTGTCGTTGAAAAATCGCCGACGACTATAAAACGACGCGGATCTTTAGAAGCAATGACATTCAAAGAAGCAGTAACGGTAATTGTTGTATCGACAAGCGGGTGATTAGTCCAGTTCACTCCATGATCAGTTGTCGAAGTAATATATCCATTTTCACCTACTCCTATCGCCACACTATCACCGGTGAAAGCTACGCTATTGATGTTATTTCCGTGATTAGTAGAGACCTGAGACCAAATCTTGCCGGTATCGACACTGGTAACGATAAAACCATTTTCGCCGGTGATAACCAAAAAATCGCTTCTGACTTTACGAATACTTTTGAGTGTCCCGACCTGAAGCTCAAGCCCATAAGGCGTCCAATTATTACCTGCATCAGTACTTTTAATGATCGTATTATTAGGTCCGACCATAAATGCGATAGTATTATTGAGCATTAAGACACCATAAAATGTTTTTGTTGCTCCCGGGGTAGTCATTATTTTCCAAGAGTTTCCGGCATCCGTAGTTTTGATCGCACCGCTTTTCCCGACAACCATGCCGGTAAGAGAATCGATGAATGACAAACCGTAGCAATTGAAATTCTTGATTGGCACGATCGATGAGTGTGCTTGCCAGTTATTTCCGCTGTCAACGCTCACCAGGAACGATGCCTGGTCCCCGACGACATATATTCTGCTTGGATCGATGATCTGGACAGCATTAAGGGTGCCCGAGACTGTAGGAGGATTTTGCGAACGCCAGACATTTAATTGCCCATACAAAGTGTGAGCAGGCAATATTACCAACAATAAAACAACGCGATACAGATTTTTCATAAGGATGACGTAATAAAAAGTGTTTCTTGGACAATAACAACTTACAAATTCCCGATTAGTTACAGATCAGCTGAGATTAACACCCCCATCGGACAATAAATCTCAGTTTCCCATACGGGTACCAATCAGAAAAACTTTCTGTTGTTTTCACTCTGAGGTGTAACAACTATTTTTGTCACGACTTACTACAGTGGAAGCGTTGATTATATATGTGAGATTAATGGGTTTGGAGCAAATTGAATCTTCCACATTGACCCACATATAAACATTCTTATATTTGTATTAAGCTAAATCGCGTATTTTTCCAGAAATATGGAAAAATCGTTCATTTCACTCGTCTGGAGGTGTAATTAATTTCGTGTCTGCAAGTTCTTATATCAGAGCGTCAAAGACTCACCACGCAGAGGGAAGCACAGGTGCGGGCATGGACGCGATTCAAGATCCGCACGAAGATTCAGGGGATGTGTTGATGCCTACTGAGGAGTTTCCCACACGTGGTATAAATGACGAATTGTTGCCCGAAGTCGGTTCTACCGATGAGGGACACTTGCAAGAAGTACTTTCGGATTTCGCTGAAGCTCCGAAATCTTCGAGGTTATTTCACAATGGACAATTGCGAAAAAAACCGCAAGTAGCACGATCATTCAGCGACGAGTTCATTGAGAATAAAGACCCGATTACTGATGAAGAGCATTTTATTCGGTACCAACAAGGTGACGAAAAAGGCTTTTTTACCATCTACGAACGCTACCGCCACAGTGTGTATTCATATTGTGCCAGAGTCTTGCTTTCAGCCGGACTTGCTGAAGAATTAGTAGAAGATACATTTCAGGAAATATTTTTACGGGTCTCGCAATACCGCAATAGTTTTCATAGCGGCGAGTTCAGAGCTTGGATCTTTACCGTCACTCGGAACACGTGTTTGAGTTCGAAAAAACGTGGTTTAAAGAATCTTTATTCTTCAGCTACATCAATCGACCCCGACACCCTGAGCGAAAATGATGCACTCGAAGGAGCAACATCACTCGAACGCTCGGACAATCCGTTGGAGATGCTTTCGATGAAAGAGCAGACCGATTATTTGCTCAAAGCAATAGCCGAACTGCCCGAAACCTATCGCGAAGCATTGATGATGTCTGAATACGAAGGACTGACGTATGAGGAGATCGGGAAGCTCACGGGAACATCGCTCTCGACTATACGTATCAGAGTATTCCGAGCGAAGAAAAGATTGCGAAAGGTATTACAACCTATTCTCGGAGATGAGTATGTAACAGGACCAAGCAATCCTGTCGATAAAGAAGAAGAAAACGACGTATGAAAAAGACGACCCCCTATATATCAGAAGAACACATTGTCGCATGGCTCGATCAAGAGTTAATAGTCGACAATAATTTTCGTTCGACCCTCGAGCAAACTCCGGCACTCAACACTGCCGCAAGTGAGTATGCTGCGATCACGGCTGCCATTGTTCACTCGAAGAGTGATAAGCGTTTTGCGCTTTCATCTTCGGTCGATAGCCGTGTGCGCATATCATTACAGCAAGAACTTTCACGAAATCGTAAGACCGTTCGTACGCCCGAACGCGCCCCGAACGCCCAACCGATCCCAAATACTTCGGCACCGGATCGTTCGAAAAGAATTTTGGTGCGACGCACTTCGTACGCACTCGCTTTTGCCTTGCTTCTTTGTGCTGTATGGTTTGGTTTGCCAACGCAGAACCAACCCACTACTGCTTCCAATGGCGTAAATCAAACAGCACCTGTTGTGCAGGGACCTATAAATATTTCAAATGCTGAGCCTGCCCCCGCAGCATCGGTTACTAATAATAACTCGACCGCAGTTGTAGCGTCGCCAATTGTTTCGGCACTCGCCAAACATAACAACAGCCGGTCTGTTGTATCGAACGTGGCTCAACATCCTGCAGAACCTTCTGCTCAGCAGGACAGAGCTTCGCTTCCGACTATTACAGAACAAGTCGATCCTGCAGGGATGATGATCTCACACCGCTTTGCAAAGTTAGTTAAAGCAACGCCGGCTGTGGTGGTCAACCAACAGGATAGGATGTAAAAAAACTGTAGTGTCACTTTGCTACCCACACAGGCAAGGCGAAGACACAGAGTGTATATGATAGATAGTATTATTTCGCGAAGTCTCAGAATAATAGCCGCAACCACGCAAGTGATTGTGGCTATCGTTCTTTTGTCGAGCGAAACGAATGCTCAGGGATTGAAATCAACCCCCCCACGTTACGACAATCCTTCGCACTCAAGAGAACCGGCAGAAGTATTAAAGTCGATTGACGATTTAATGCATGAACGCCTCGACCGTGAAAATCTTAAGTTTGGCTCAAACTTAACGCCTGAACTCATTCGACTCGAAGCAAACTACGTCCGAACAGATGCCCCAACAGGCGAAGTAGTGCTTCATGAAGCAAGTTTTAATCTTCAGCCGCGCTACATGTCCTTCTCACCTCAAGGACGTCGCCAAACTGACACCTCAAAATCTTCAGCTCAATCGGTAATGTATTTCAGCGGTTCGGCAAGGACACCACTTTCATTACCCCTTGTCAGTAATTTATCAAATGTGCTTTCAGGTGAGGATGCATCGTATATCGTTTATATCGGTGTGCTTCCATTACCAAGAACTTCGGCATCATCTTCGAAAGATTCACTACGATTTTATTGCATTCTTGAACGGGCTATCGAATCAAACCGTAGCGATGCTGACCCGGTGCGCTTCGAACGATATGCAAAAGAATTTAGTGTCAAGATCGGCGACCCTATTCGCCTCCGACTTGAGAACACGCCACCTGATAGACAAGCTTATATCGTCCGCCTTGACGATAATCAAACTTTAAATTTTTTCGAGGATTTCGCACGTCATTTTAAAGAAGATATCATTCTTAATGGTGAGCGCTTAAATTTTTCTTTGGGGAAGGCAACAGTTTCTCCGCGTTCATCTCGTTTGTCAATCCCTTATACTATTGCGTATCCATCACATATCAAACTTGATTTGCTTTCGGTTGTCGATCCTGCGCATCCATTAACGCTTGTTGATTCTGTGGTACCGCCGGCAGACTATCTCGCTGAGCATGATATGAAAGTATTTCAAAATGGTACCTATCGCTATCATTTATTGATTACTGAGATTGGCAGTGGAAAAACAATTTTTGACGAGACAAAGAATGTTGATAAGAGCCAGGCGTTACTTGTGGGCTCAGCTGTACCGATCGCAGGATCTGACACGCTCGAAGTAGGCGGCAAAAAAGTTAATGCAATGAAAATGCTCAAAGAATTGAGCAGCGCCTATCAAATGGAACGCACCAGAACCGAGCGTCTTGATGCGACACTCCAACAAGTAAAAGGCGAAAAAGAAGAGTTGAAAAAGATCGTCGAAGCGAATACCGAAAGCACAATCAGTGGCATCAGAGTTCGCGCCGGTCTTGGCTTTGGTCATATTACCGGTACAAGTGTGTTTGTTGGTGTCGAGTCGGCAATGCCTGCACTCACGCTTGATCTTTCATTCGGTGTGCTGTATTCATCAAGTGTACCATATCTTTCTTACGAGCAACCAAGTAATTTTTCACAGATATTCCAGTCACCAAAATCCCTCGGTCTTCAAATTGGCTGGGCACCGATCAGTCTTTTTGGTGGTGTTGTAAGTCCGGTTGTGCGTCTTGGGTATTATGGTATTTATTCAGCCGTTACCGCCAACACCCCGACCGGTATCCATTCTGCGGCGATTATTTCACCGGAAATCGGTATTACTTCTACTCCCGGTGGTATCGGTTCTGATTTCGGATTTGATGTCACCTTCGGACCTGCATTTGGGCTCGGTATCAATAAACCTGCAGAGTTTGGCGTATCAGCAAAGTTCTACTTTCGCTTTTAATATTCTACCGAACCTCTTCCCACACTTGACTTGAAGCTTTCTTCGAAAAAAAAGTAGCAAGACCGTTACGTATCCAATCGAGATAGACTCGTGGATAACCATATTTGCGATAGCGGCGAGGTGATTCAAAGATTAATAGTTTTGCATCATAGCTGACTTTTCCAAATTCCGAAATTCTATTATAAAGATCGAAATCTTCACCGGCGGCGAATTCTTTATTATATCCCGAAATTGATTCGAATGCTGAACGTCGAACGATCTGACACTCCCCCCTTCCTGCACCAATTCCAATAGCATTTAAGAACCTTACATAATTATTGAAGAATGAGTGGAAGAGGCGATCGACAAGTTGGCGTTCTTCAGGAAAAATCCGGACATTTACAGCAAGTGCAGCAAGTGAGGGGTCTATAGAAAAACGAATTGAGATACGTTCAAAAAAATGATAGATATCAGCAAATCGAGTATCTGCATTCACAAACACCAGCACAGCACCTTCAGAAATTGTCGCGCCACGATTGCGTCCTTCAGAAATTGTCTGCCTTCGAGTTTCATCTTGATGAACGGCAAGTTTATCGGCATATGAAGCAGCGATCCCGATAGTATTGTCGTGCGAATTGCCGTCGCTGACTATGACTTCGATATTAAAGCGCTCACGAAATTCGGGGGTGAATTGTGCTAAGCAGCCGGCAAGCAATTTCTCTTCGTTGAGGGTCGGTATAATTACCGATATTGCCCTATGACCACCACCTTTCAGCAATGATACACCAGTGCGTCTTCGAGCGCCGGATGTTCGATGTTTGCTCATCCGATGGTCATTCTCAGTGGGAAGAGAATAAAGAATCGTGGGTCGGGAGATATACGATATGCCGGAGCCGGAAGATGCCAATATCCCAGCGCCCGACGTACGAAATTGAGAATGCCGATGTTTGATTCAGGAATGATCTTCTCAATCTCAAAATCGAAACCGAGATAATATGCTTTTTTACGATTGCTAAAATCAGGGGCATCTAAATTATACCCACCGAACCCAAGCGTGAGGTTCAACCATTTTGGCCAGTAGCCTTTAGCTGTTTCAGGCAACATCCTATTGACATCCATTGTGATCCAATATGTTTGACCGCCGTAATCGTCCAACGGATTCAGTGTTTGATCTTGAATGTCGGCTTTCCCGCTGATAAGTTGACTGCTCGGAAAATAAAGCCACTTGTACTGAAAATTTCTTAGGAAATCAATTCGATTACGAAGCACAAAAAAAGTCGCACCTAAAACATCTGCTTTTGCATCACCGGGCGAAAAACCCCAATCACGTGCAAAACCGTCCTCGATCTCGACATAAAATTCATACAGAGCACCCGAAAGTGCGCCAAGTAGAGTAGATTGTGCAGTATCAAAGCCGCTCCAGGTATACATCTCATCAAAAAAATGAGCGGTATAATAAGCTCCGAATGTATGTCCGAATTTATCAAAATTATTTTTATAACCTGGGTCCTCAACCACGTGAAAAGCACCGCGCTGATTTGCCCACCAAGCATTATTTTGTAAAATATGCAGTCCAAGAAACGAAACACCGAGTACACCGGTCGATATTCCAAATTTTGCCCAATCAACTTGTCCGCGAGGTTGAAATACTGTTGGCTTTGTCGTTGTATCAACAATAGTTACCGGAGCATCAAAATGCTTAACTGAAATTACTGGTGGCAACCCACTAGAATTTTGCGTAAGCAGCATCGGAAGCTCTTGCGCGAAAAGCGGAGCCGACATAATAAAAACGAGTATAATAAGTATAAGGTATCGCAACGATTCAAATAATTATAGTTCTACAACACGCAGACGTAAAGCAAAACTCCGTCGTTCCTGTGGTTTTAGGGCAAGTTTCCATGCCAATAATACGATTGAGCCTTGATAGATACGCTCGAAACCGGCTTCACTTGATGCGACGGTTTCGATTGGGGCACGCAATATCCGGCAACTTTCTTCTGATTCAAGTTCAATCCGTAAGCCCGACCATTCGTCAGTAAGTGAAATTTGTCTCGCCGAGCCAATCTCACCTGACGAACGAAGTTGCTTTTCTTCTTCGCTCATTTGTATTCCGGGACTTTCATAATATCGATCATGAGCATCGCCGGAAAGCAACCCAAATGTCCATTCCGATCCGAAATTCAGATCGAGCAATTCCTCTGAACGATTTTCGATCAGATATTCAAATTGCAATTCGCCCGAATCGTCTTCGACGATCAACTTTTTTTGCAAGAATACGCAATGCGATGAATGATGATGAAAGACTGAACCTTCATGTTCGAAATTAATGATAATACTGCCCGTTGTTTTTTCAATGGTGGGCTCTATTGTTGTATTAAAGAAAGTGCCATATTCAAGAAATTTCTGCGATGCAAAATCCTCGACCGTAATATCCGGAGAAAGGAAATGTTCAATAAATGAACCGTGACGATACCAATCATATAC
>JANYDV010000323.1 GCA_025363505.1 Bacteroidota bacterium | reverse complement strand
GAAAAATCACCATAACTGAGATGTCAACAACAACACTCAAAGCAACATTTAACGGGACACTTACCAATACAAGTGGTAGTGGCACGACAACCATTACAAACGGTATTATCAACGCTACATTCTATTAATATCTGATAGAATTTTTTGGTTATTGAAAGCGGTACGATTGTCGTACCGCTTTTTTTATAGACGTCATTTTTTTTGCTTTTTTTTCGAGCTTTTTTTTCTCCGAATTTTTGGGATTTATTCCCTAAAACGTATAGTTAACTCTCTTGTAATAAAAGGTTTCGCAGTGAACCGAAGCTTTGAGTGGAGCTTAGTAATAAGAGCGGTTTGGGGTTTTGAAGTATTTTTCTTCTTCCTTCCCGATTCTACGACTTCCCTTCTTTCAACCCCTGCTCACCGCGCTACCATCTGTTTCACAAGAACTCTATATTTGTTTTATGAAGATCTACGTTGGAGGTCTGCCTTACCAGGTGACCGATGAGCAGCTTGCTCAAATGTTTTCAAGTTATGGCGAAGTGCAAAGTGCTAAGATCATTTTGGATCGCCAAACCAACCGCAGCAAAGGCTTCGGTTTCGTTGAAATGGATGACGAGTCAGGTAAGCGCGCAATGGATGAGCTTAATGGCGCCGAATTAGGCGGCAGAACCTTAACCGTTAACGAAGCTCGCCCGCAGGCAGATCGTCCTGCTGGTGGTGGCGGTGGATATCGTGGCGGCGGCGGCGGCGGTGGATACCGTGGCGGCGGCGGTGGCGGTGGTAGTCGCGGCGGCGGAGGATATGGCGGCGGCGGCGGCGGTGGAAATCGCGGCGGCGGCGGCGGCGGCGGTGGTCGTTGGTAACCCCAAAAACCTTATAAAAAAAGCGGCTTTATTCGAGCCGCTTTTTTTTTCCTTCTATTCTTTATGCCTATTTCCGGATCACGATCACTTTCGTGATGGATGAACTTCCGGTCTCGAGTCTGCAATAATACACCCCGTTGGTAACCAGTGGTGTTTGCCAATTGATCTCATGAGTGCCTGCATCAAAATATCCCTCAGCAATAATTGATCGTTCTACACCAAGCATATCAAATACTCGGATGCGAATATGCTGTCCTGTCGGTAGTGTAAAGAATACCAGAGCCGATAAACTGACAGGGTTTGGAGTACAATCCAAACGCAAGGCTTGCGTTTGATCATTTTGCTCAACTTTCGCATCTAATGTTGTTGTGAAATGCCATACGTTACTCCAAGGGCTGGTACCGGTTTCATTTCGAGCATACGCACGCCAATAGTAGGTTGTCGCATATTCTAAAGGTAACACTGTCTGATAAACACTTGTTGTGAGCATCGAATCATCAACAAGCAACGAAGAGAAGTTTGCTTGTTTTGATAGTTGCGCACGATAATTAGTTGCTCCAACGCTTGCTTGCCATATCAAAGGATGATCTCGTAATACTCCGGTGGAGTCATTCGTCGGCGAGATGAGACTTGGTGCTTTTGGCGCAGTAGGTACCTGCACAGTATTCGTTGTAAACTTCCATATCGGCGACCACCCCCCGTATCCACCATCGGCTTTCGCCCGAGCTCTCCAATAATAACTCGTACTGCTGTCAAATGTAAGTTTTGAATATGAAGTCGCTATGATCGTGGAATCGTCAATGATCAACAATGAAAGATTTGCATTCTTCGAGCATTGCAATTCATAACTCGTCGCACCGGTTGTCTGCTTCCAGATAAACGGATGTGATGATAATACTCCCGTTGAATCATTGGTCGGCGATAACAATTGGACAGCTCCGGGTACGAATGGCTGCGGAGTTGTTTTAAATGTCCAAGTTGGCGACCACGTGCTTGCGCCCTGATCTCCTTTTGCCTGCACACGCCAATAGTATCGGGTATTATATTCAAAACCGGGGGAGGCAAATGATGTTGCAGTGATGGTCGAATCATCAATAATTGGAATTGATAGATTCGAAAATTTTGAAACCTGCAAGTGATAAGTAGTCGCCCCAGTCACAGATTGCCAAACCAATTGATGCCCAAGCAAAACACCTATCGAATCACTGGCGGGTGATACCAACTGCGGTGTACCTATGCTATGAGAAGACTTCCAATATTGTAAAAGAACACGCAGAGCAAGTGGTTTATTTTGTGGTGCAGGGTCGGGATTTGAGAGTGCTTCATCGTTCGTACCATGACAAGAAGCACACACACGAATCTCACCCGGCTGAGTAGTGATCCAGTAGCGCTCGCGTACGCTTGTGTTAAAACTACTATCAACAATAGCCCAACTGATTGCTCGTCTTGCCGGTACAAATGATGCGATCGAACCATCAGAAGCAATTTTGACAGTAAATGGTGTTTCCCCCGAAGTCGGCGGATTGAATGTGACAGCACTATCATGCATAAATTGCGGAAGTACACGACGTCCGGGTGTGGTAACTACACTTCCCCCCCAATGCATACCACGAATCATATCTGCTTGATACAATTGGAAATGTGCGGCATCGTATATCTTCCCGCTTGCGTTTGCACTTTGCGTTGTTGAATTATGTACCTTCAAAAAATAAGGTTGTTGATGGTCGGTCTTGTCACGATGTACAACATTTCTCGAAACAATCAACGCAATTCCTTTTTGCTTCATATCATTTCGGAAGGTGGTTTCGTCTACGCCCTCTTCGGCAAACACTTGTTGCTCGGGGCTTGCTAGTATTGATACCCGACGAGTAGGAATTGTTCGAGCGCGAACTTCGACGGGGTCAATCTCCCAGAGTACTCCGTTGTAACTCACTGATTGATTCGGGTCCCAATATGTTACCGATTTACTAATACTATTAGTAATCAGCGAATCACTGACCCACACATTTCCCGAGAGTTTCAACGTCTTTAAGCGAAAATCATATCGTGACTGTGGTTGACTTCCAGAGCCAATGTTTTTGTCATTAAAGGTGCTTGCTGAATATGATGCTATCAGTTTCCCACTTGAAAGCATTTGGGGGTTGCGGTATTTTCCGCTGTTAGTCGGTGCCGGAGACCCACCTTCTTGAGTTGAGTTGGAAGTAGTTTTATCGGTGATATTCGTGAGCGCCATTTGCCCCGGATCAAGAGTGGTCATCCCCGTTAGCTTCAGTATCTGACCTGCACCATGAGTGCCAAAATCAGGACAATCTATGCCATAATAATTTCCCTGATTCGTCGGGTCCTCGGAGACATTGAAAAAATTATTGAGGAAGGTTGTGCTATTGAGTCTTCCTGATGTAGCATAATTCGTCACTGTTACATTTTGATCGTTATTAATCGAAGGTCCGATACCAAACCGAAGTTCTTGGCGTCCGACGTGATTCAAGGTTTCTTCGCTGGTACCATCTTCATTTATCTGCCACGGAAAAAATTGATTAAATTCCATACCATTAATATTTGTCCCACTAAGAAGATCCGTTCTTGATGCTTGGGGTTCAGGAAAAATTTCAATTCGACTATTGGTATTTGTTGCCGTGGCAGACTCATCAGAATAATTGAATGTGCCATTGTTTGTTTGCCCGAGTGCATCTTTATCGGCATTACCGTCACGTTGCAAATGATCCCAACGAGTATAAATCAAACGGCCATAACTATCTAACAACGGAGTAAACGCCCCTGACGGAATGTGAGAAAGTTGGAAGAGGTCGCCACTTGTCGGGTCAAGACTCCAAAGTCCCGATGTAGAAACGGCACCTCGATATTCGTCAAGTAATGGATATAAATGTGCAAGTCCACCCCGCGGACGATCACTTGTAAAAATAATTCTGCCGTCAGTGCCATAGATTGGGCTGACGTTATTATAATTTGCAGGTTGATTTGATACCTTCGTAATAACTGGTGTTTGATTTTCACCGATGTTAGTTACTTCATACAGTTGCCAGAAAAATGGTTGAGCTGCTCCTTGTGTCGCAGGTGCACCAACGACCATACTAAAGACTGCCTTCGTCCCGTTCCAATGTACACAAGGCTGTCTCACCGCAATCGAGTTTGTACCTTGTTGACCGCTATTGCCGAAGCCTGCTGTTTGCGTCAGATTTTTTTGTGTGCCATCGGGGTAAATAATATACAGATCACCGCCACGAACGGCGCTGAACACATCTGGTTTATGATTGCAAAATGCAGCCGTACATGTAGAAGAATCGAACGGCATTGGCACTTGAGTTACAAACATAATCGGGTTTGGTATCACAGCTCGCCCCTGAGCAAATACTGAAGTACTAAAAAAAATAGCAACAATAGCAAACAACAGTTTTTTCATAGTGTGTATGAGAAATATAAAACTAGCGCAAATGGATAAGATGAAAAATTTGAGTATCATTGCCGACAAGAGTCTTCAAGACATACTGCCCTGATGGAAGATCAGATGTATTAATCTGTAACAGTCGATTACTTTGAACATCTGCAACAAGATGACAAACATCTCTGCCAAGAAGATCATACAGCGTTACTGCAACGTTCTTTGCAAGTGGCACACGGAGTGTGAGCATCGAAGCAAAAGGGTTTTCTTCAACCTGGATACTTGAAGCATCACTGTTGGTCGAGACGCTCGTTACAGGATTTTTGGTAGTAAAACTCCGAGCTGTGCTCCAACTGCTGACTGAGTTATCTGCCCCGACAGCTTGTACTTTCCAATAGTATGTTGTTGAATGTTGCAATGCATTCACAGTTGCAACCGTATCACTTATGGTCTGTTGAGAAATATGTGTAGCAAATGTTGCATCTTTTGAAAGATCGAAATGATACTTCGTCGCATTTACGACCGAACTCCACTTGAATGATTCTATCGTATCCTCTTGCGACGCGTTATCGATCGGAAGAAGAAGTGTGGGTGCAGTTGGCGTTGGTATGACTGCTTTCTTGGTGGTAAATGACCATGTTTCCGACCATGGTGCATTCCCCGCGCCATTTGCTGCCTGTACTCGCCAATGATATGTAGTCGAGGTCAAAAGTGTAGCAGGAGAAAAGCTGGTTGCGGAACTGGTACTTGAAACCACAGCCGAGCTAAATAGAGGGTCGGTTGAAATATTTACTGTGTATGTTTCTGCACCGCTTGAGACAGCCCACTTCAACATCGTATCAATAGCAACACCGGTTGAAGTATTCACCGGGCTGACCAACACAACGTTGTCAGGTGCTTTCGGAATCGTTTTGTTTTGCGAAACACGCATTCCATTTCCAAAACTGGTAACCCATACTTCAGTCGAGTCATAGGGATTATAGAATACACGTTCGGGTTGACGGAAGGGATAGGATAAAACTTGCGAAAATGTTGGTGTTGGTGCTTGACGGTTGCCACTATAGAACAAGCCATCAGTTTCTGAAGTGAAGTATAAAATATTTGAATTGCTTGGGCTGAATGTACAGGAGGTCACGCGATCTTCATTGTGGATTTTTACCCAAGATGTGCCGCGATTTGTTGTTTTATAAAGTCCGCCTTTTCCATTTGGTGCTCCGCCCCAACCACTGAATACACAGCCGTACCAGGTGTTTTGTGTTGCATCATAGGGGTCGATCACTACGTCTTTTGTCCAATAATACATCCCTGCATCCGAACGATCTACCCAAGAAGTACCGCCATCGGTGCTATAGAATATACCGGAGCTTGCAGTAAAGACTGAAGTTCTCCTGCCGGAATATGAACAAACAATTTCACCGTTGTTCAAAATGCGTATATTGTATGGATGCCCTTCGGTGCGCGGTGGTGTTGCAAGTTTTGTCCAAGTTGATGCTACGCCGGTATTGGCGTTATGCGTTACAAATATTCCCCCTTGCGTGCTATGGAGTACGCTTGCATAAATTGTGTTCGGGTCGGTGGGGCTTGCGGCGAGCCAAACGACTGGGTGTGCAAAGTCGTGTTCGAGTTGCCACGTTGCTCCATTGTCGGTTGAAAATAATACTTTGCCTTTTCCGTTATCAATACGAGAATCGCCCAGCGTTGTACTCTGGTACATATCGTGCACAGTACCCGTAGCACCATAACTTCGATTACCCGAAGGGGTGCCGGGAGCAGGAACGGTGACGATATAATACATCGAATTATCACTATGACCACTATAACCAAAACCCCAGGTTGCACCTGCATCGGTGCTTCGTGTTCCTTGTATGTCAGAGTAGCATCCGAACATTGTGTTTTTATCGAACCAATGTATTTGCCAGTTTGTGGTATTTTCTAAACCAACACTATGATACTGCCTTCCTTTTGGTGTTGCGGAGCCGCTCGGGTTTTGATCTGCTAATGGTACTGCCGCAATATGCCAAGTCGCGCCACCATCCGAAGTCGTGTGTGCGAAACCAAGATCGGTGATTACTGCATAATTAGGATCGCTGGGGCTAACGGCAAAACCTAATGCATATTCACCATAGCTCCAAGCACGGTCGCCGCTTGTTCCACTCCAACCGGTAAAAATATTTTGATTGTTTGATGTTTTCAAAACAGAACTCCAAGTAGTGCCGCCATCTGTAGTTTTATAAACGATCGGTGCACTGTTGGTACTTCCTCCGGCAACATAAGCAACATTGATATTCGCCGAACTCATAGAAGCAAAGAATGGCTTTGCTGTTGCATCGATACCTGTATTAGCAAGCGTCCAAGCACCATTTCCGACATCTGTTTTATAAATATGTTTATATGCACTATAGTCGGCACCGGTAATTCCGGCATAGACTTGATTTGCCGTAATGCAAATCATCCGAGTAGTCGAGTTTTGTTTTGCGGCACAAAAACTGACGATAAATTCCGAAGCAGGAATTCCTGTAATCGTAGCTATTGCAAACGAGCCACCCCCATTTGATGAGACTAATACTCCTTCGTTAGTGCCGACATAAATATTATTACCATCAAAAAATGTACCGGCAATAAGCAAGCCTGCGCTATTATTTGTCGTATGATATTTTTGCGAAAATGTTGCGCCCCCATCAATCGATCCATAGAGTGTGCTGTAATCGGAAATCAGAATGTGCTGATCATTACTGGGGTCAACAAAAATCCCATAGGCTCCGGCAGAAGTGGGATCACTCTTCATTCTAGTCCAGCTCTGTCCTCCATCAGTGCTTTTGCTTGGGCGGCTGGCATCGGAGCCATTGATACTGGTCCCATCAATCGCATATTGCGTTACGCCGTTAGTTCCGGTGAATTGAACTGCAGCCAATTTGGAAGACTGTATCTGGCGGAAGTCTGGAATACTCCAAGATGCACCAAGATCGGTCGTATGGAAAATCTCGCTCATATCACAACAGACGTAAATCTCATTCGGGTTTGTGGGATTAAAACTCGAAGCAAACAACGCACCACCCCCACCCGGACCGCGATTAGAGAATGCCGTAGGCTGTGCGGTTACTTGAGTACAGACAAAAAGCAAAAGTAAAGAACAGCAAAAGATGTATAGTAGATGTTTCATAATGTGACGACAGTATGTATAATACAATGTATTTCCAATGCCAAAGTTACAATGTTTTGTCCACAAATAGCAAAAAAGAGCACATCAGGCTCCCATCGAAGTAACCGCTTTAAAGCCGAGCTGTGCGTAGTAATATGAATAAAATTACTGTAGCTGGTTCTTGAAAATTCATAGACATTTGGATTCAGTCGTGTTTTTTCATATATTTGTCTATCAATCATCATCCTAAAAGGAGCACAATATGAAAAAAATAGTATTAGCATGTATTCTTGGCGCACTCACGATGTTTATTTGGGGCGCTCTTTCATGGGTTGTTTTACCATGGCATAAAATGACCATGCATTCATTTTCGAATGAAGATGCGGTCTCTGCGGCAATCAAATCTGGGAATGCAACAAATGGAATGTACTCCATCCCCGGGAGATCAACAGATCCAAACTTAATGGAGGCAAAACATAAGCAAGGACCAATTGCAATGATTTCGTATCAAGCAGAAGGCTCGGACATGATGAATCCAATGTTCTTTCTCAAAGGCATTTTGCTCGATATTCTCATTATGTTCGTTGCCGTCTCAATGATGTCAAAGATATCTTGGTCGTTGGCAACTTATGGTAATCGTGTTAAATTTATGATGATGATCGGGGTGATCATTGGGCTTACAGCACGTATAGGCGATATGATCTATATGAATATGCCTATGGATTTCAGTATCATATTTGCGATCGATGAAGTTATCACCTGGACTCTTGCTGGGTTGGTAGTTGCAAGATTCATCAAACCGGTTATGAAAACAGCCTAATCACTCATATACAATGAATGATGGATTGCAACAGTGTGATCCATCATTCCTTGTATTTTAAGTAGTATTAGATTTTGACTTTCAACTTAAAGACTATATTCCTCGGCTCCTCCCAAGCTGCTCCGCTGAAGAACGCTCCTTTGATCGGATGAACATTATCAAATAGATTATTTATATAGAGCGACGCTTCAAGCTCTGCTCCGCCTGCGATATGGAAAGTATATCCTCCTGATAAATTGACTACCCATGATGGCGTCGTATGTGCCCCTTGATTAAAATCAAATAAGCCGGTCTTAAATTGTAAGTCTTCGTTCCCATTTGCTAACCCTGAACCATAGGTAGCAGTCACATTCGAGAACCAATCGCTTGGCTGATAAGACACAGAAGTAACAATAGATAATCGTTGGTCATGATCAAGATCTACGCCCGAGCCGACATTATCTATCGGAAGAAAACCACCGGTGATTGCCCCGTATCCATAAGCATGAGTGATCGAAGCATTGATATAGCTCGTTAATGGAAATAGAGGAGCCGCGTATGATAGTCCTGCTTCAACACCGGTTATTTTTACCGTTGCAATATTTACACCTATCTTAATCGCACTTGAGCCGATTGTCTGATCATCAACACCAGGCAATGAAACTTTACGAAAAGCATCCATCTTCAGCCGCAGACCAAAATCAAAGGCATGTATTAATCCTATTTCATAAGCATCATCGCGTTCAGCAAATGTAGGTGTCGATTCAGTACTTACAGTTGAAGCAATATTTCTTATGAGTTCGTTACTGGTCGGTAAAAAGTATCTCCCGTAGGACAGATATAGCGTACTCGATTCATCAAAATACAAATTCCAACGTACTCGTGGGCTCACTTGTAATTGCAATGGCTTATCGGGTGAAATTTGTTGGTCATACCGAACCCCAATATCAACGCGAGTCCATTCCACAGGATGTATTTCTGATTGGAGAAACACTCCAAAATCCGTACCGTTGTATGTATTCTGAATAATACGTCCCGATGCTCCGGTTGTATCGAACGTGCTAAATTTTGCTTCCCCATCTGTTGATGTAAAGTTAAATCCGCCGCTGAATAACAACTCGTGCGACAGTCGTATATTAGTTTTCGATCGAATACCAATGGTTGAATAACTCCTATCTTCAGCAAGAATATATCCTTTCGAGCTATCGTTTAAAAAATAAAAGTTATGAGGATCGATCTCTCCCGGAGTAAACATCAAGCTTCCTTGACGCGCCACTGCTCCAAAAAAGAAATCACTTTCTTTATCAGACTCATGACTGATTGTATGAAAGTATGAAAGCGTTTGAAACGAGTTTACTGTTGCTTGTTCATCATGTTTGATTCCTTCTTCGATTGGATTAAAAGGAATTTGTGTTTTGGTCTTACTCCAATTAATATTGGAAGTGAGATAATCATTCTCTCCCAGAATAAAATCAAATTTCCCATACGTAAAATAATCAAAAGCGTGATTATTATAAATATATGGCAGTGGAGCATCAATTCGGCGTTCAGTTTCTTGTCTATTCCCGGAAACAAAAAAACCAAAGTCACCAAGATGGTCACTAAAGGAAATACTCTGCCCGTTTTTTGCAATTGGCTTTATTTTTCCGGCTGCAATCATAAGCGAATCAGGTGCCGAGTTATTCCTATCAAGATAGCTTCCGATGTAGGATTGAGCATCAAGATGGAAATGACCGGCAGGGACTCGATTTTGTAAATCAATGATTGCCGCCGTCTGTCCGCCATATTCAGCGGGCAATGCACCTGTTTGAACCGTTGCTCGGTCTATAACCTGAGCATCAACTACTTCATTAAGACCTCCATAAACATCTGATGGGATAGCGATCCCATCAACATAATACGAGTATTCGCCATGTTGCCCGCGTATGTGAACTTCCCCTGTCGGGGCTTTTGCAGCGCTCAGAATATTTTGCTGCAACATATTAATTATTCTTCCCTCCGGTGAAGCATGGTAGTTTTCAGCATTGACTATTTGGGTTCCAAGTTTGGTATCAATCGTTGCTGTTTCGATCATTTTATATCCTTCTACAAGCAGCTCTTCCTGCTCGATCTCCGTCAATTTGATTGTATCAATCAAATGACCATTTGTGATCGAAATATTTTTTGTAACTCGGTTGTATCCCACTAAAGAGACTGCCAAAGTATATTCACCAATTTCAATATCTTCAAAATCTGCACGTCCCAACACATTGCTTACTTTACCGGCAATAAATGTCGCTCCCCGGCGAACAACAACTCGCGAAAGCTGAAGTGGAAACCGATGTACAGAATCGTAGACCACAACGGTGTAGTGAGTGTGTTCAGGGGCAACCATTGTCATGGGAGAAGCGGAAGAGGGTTGACTATTACCAACTATAAATATAAACATCACTATACAATAGTGAATAAATAAATGTCTCATTACAATATAAAATTAGATATATAAATACTACAAACTGATTCCTCTCATTGATTGACAGGGACCATCACGGAAAAAAAACATTATTTTCAGGAGAGGACCGGAGGTCCGCGAAGGGTTTGCGGGAAACAATAACTACAAGGATTACCATCTGACTCACTATCACAATAGAAAACAATCTGTAGTATCTGCTCTTCAGGTAGTGCAATAGGATTACCCGCGTCAAGTATTTGTGTTGTCGCGAGATCGCACGCAGCGCAAATGGTGGAATTGAGATGAACACCGCTGTCAAGAACCGAGCAAGAATCGGAATGCAAGAACGAGGCACTACCCCTCAGTAACAATAGCAATATACTTGCGACTGTTACGGCTGAACGAAAACGGCTCGATCTCCGGGTAAAGTGTATCATTAGAGTTGGTGTGCCCAAAAGCCAAATGGAATTGTTAAAGTTCCGAAGCCATCGGGAGCGCAAATGCCTGTACTAAGGTTCTATTACACTCATTTATTTGATCGTTACAATGCGTTATACTATCTTACTTGCATTTACGGCAACACTGCTTCTTTCTTCTTGCACACGCAAGAATCAATCGTCGCACCAATTACGAGATGCCAATGGTGGCAAGAAAATGGGCGGAACATTGAATGTGAATGAAACCGGCGATCTCCGATCGCTCGACCCGCCACAGATCAACGATGCTACCAGTCGACATATCGGAGGAAACATCTACGATCAATTGCTCGAATTTGACAATGAATTAAAATTCCATCCTTGTCTCGCTAAAGCTTTACCGGAGATTTCAGCCGATGGAATAACCTATACCTTTCATCTTCGTACAGATGTCGTCTTTCAAGATGATCCCTGCTTTCCCGATTCAAAAGGTCGGAAAATGACAGCAAAAGACGTTGTCTATTCGTGGAGTCGAGCACTCGACCCCAAAACCAACACCCTCGCCCTCCCATACTTTCAAGTCATCAAGGGAGCAAAGGAATATTTTGACAGCAAAGCAACTCTCAGTACCGGTGTCGCGGGTTTGCAGGCTCCTGATGATTCAACGTTCGTTGTGACGCTTCTCAAAGCTTTTTCGCCGTTCATCAATTATGTAGCTGTCAGCAACGCGTATATTTATCCGCATGAAGCCATCGAAAAATATGGCAAAGATTTTACGCATCATGGGGTCGGTACGGGTCCGTATCGTTTTCTTGAGTATAAGGAAGGCAGACATTGCCTTTTAGTTCGGAATGAGCATTACTGGCAAAAAGATGATGCCGGCAACAGGCTCCCGTATCTCGACTCAATTAAATTCTCATTTATGCAAGATGATAAATCGGAGTTACTCGAATTTAAGTCCGGCAAACTTGATCAAAAATATCGTATTCCGAGCGAATTTTTTAATGATGTCGTTGATGAGAATAAAAACCTCAAAGGAGAGTATAAAAAATATCAACTCGGCAGGATCCCTGCATTAGCGACACAATTTCATGGATTCAATTGCGAATTTCCGGGTGTTTCAAATGTCCATTTGCGCCGCGCCATTAGTTTTGCAATCGACCGCAAGAAGATTGTGAAATATGTCCTCAAGGGACAAGCATTTGCTCCCGGCGAGCACGGTTTGGTACCGCCCGGTATGCCCGGCTTCCCGTTCGATGGCATTAAAGGCTTCGTCTATAATGCCGATAGTGCTCGAGCCGAGCTTGAAATTGCAAAGAAAGAAATCAAAGGAAATATTCCCGAGCTTACACTCTATGTCAATAAAGGCGGAGGCAGAAATCAGGATGTTGCTCAAGCTGTGCAAGCCCAAATCAAAGAAAATCTTGGGCTAAATATTAACCTTGAAGTGAAGGAATGGTCACAACTCACTCCGATGGTCGATGATGGGAAAGCGGCATATTTCCGTCTCGGATGGATCGCGGATTATCCCGACCCACAAAACTTCCTGAATCTTCTCTACAGTAAAAATATCCCTTCAAACGGACCAAGCTCAATCAATCAAACTCGGTATCGGAATATTGAATTTGATAAGTTATATGAACAAGCCATTGCCGAAACCGATCGTGCAAAAGCATTGGAGTTATGGGGAAAATGCGATCAGATTGCTATCAATGATGCACCTCAAATCATCTTATACTATGATGAAGATTATCATTTATTGCAACCGTGGGTACGAAACTTCCCCGTCAATGCACAAGATGACCGTGCATATAAATGGACGTGGTTTTCAGAATAACGTTAATGAGAGATAAGGCTACTTCGGTAGCCTTATTTATTTTGATGGGTTAATAAACCATAATTGATCACCGAAATCAAAATCGGTATGATTCGAGCTCGTATAAATCAAACCAAACCCACGAGCAAACCACTTGACAGTGGTATCAGCTTTCGAAGAAACGTATGAGATCTGAGTAACATCATCAAACAATCTGCCATCAGGCATTTTTAGTTTGACTCCGCGACGAAGTACTGTGGCTGTAACCAAACCCGGACTATAGTAGCTACTGGTATAAAAGGTCCATTGCTGATGCTCAGTGAGTGGGGCTTTCAGATCGAGCCAATAGTTATTACCTGCCGAGCAAGAGGTTTTTCCGACTGAATATGCTTCGCTGTCACTTACAGAAAAATATAAGTTATTCGTAAACGAACCTTCTTTATGGAGATCTGCTGAAAAACAAGCCATATTATTGGTAAGTGCAGCGGGTTGAGCATCATACCCCATCATCGTCATTTTAACAGTGTCAGACCCATACGGCGATTTACGAAGGTAGCAATACTGTATACCAATTTTTTCTAACGGATAGTAATATTGACCGACATTTTGGACGGACGAAGGAGTATAGGGAGCATCGGCTATTACTGAACACGAGCTAACACCGACCGTAATCAGAGCGGTAGAAAAAGCAAAACCGAATGCTTGAAAAAATTTCATATTAGAACCTATATTGAATACCATAATGCAAGCTGCCATTAAGTGTCGTTCTGACATCAGAACCGACATACATTATAGGCGAAGACGAGGTATTTGCACTACTGATCGTCGCCGAAGAACGTTCAACATTTGAATGCACTCTTGTGAGTGAAAAATCAACACTAAAAGCAACATCGTCAGTGAACGGAATTCGAACACCCGATTCCAGAGCCAATGTTGAGCCGTTCGGAATAATACCCGCCGCGGCAGTAATCACCGCTGTCAGTCGCGTTCCGAGGACACCGGCAAATTGATGTGAAGCGAAAAGCTCCCCACCAAAGGAGCGTCGCGTTACCATATCTTGCTGCATGACAGTAATGCCAAGTTCGGTAGTTTGCTGAATTTCACCCGGCATCTGATATAAACCGGAACTGACTCGAACACCTACAACATCAGAATAACCGAGGTGATAGCCCAACGAAAGACGTTGTTCAGCAAACGGTTTGATTGCCTGCTGATCGGCTGGAGAAGTAAAGCCACTTGAGGTTTGAAGTGAGACTTCAAAAGAAGGATATGAATCTTCGCGAGAATTCCTCAAGCCCACAATCGAATGTACTCGGTTGCGAGTAATGTCAGTGTGCTGAGATTGTACATCTGCAAGAGAAACTGTTGCCAATTCTTGGGGTGATGGAGTGATAGTATTGTGCGGCGTAATCGAAGCACTCTCATTCGAATTGTTAATAATATCAAATGAGTTGTTTTCTCTATTAACATTCGTCACAACAGCACGAATTGAATTTCTGCCAATCACATTCGTTGACAGCTCAGTTTTTGAATTGTTCGCAACCTGAGAAGATGCAGCGCTACCAAAGAGCATTTTCGAACTTGGAACATTTGAAACAATATTCGCTGACGAAGAAGTGAAAGCATTACTTGTTGTAAACTCGGTATGATCTGTGCGAAGCAACAACGTTGTTCCTAATGCAGCAATCAACAATAGCAACGAAGCCATAGCTGTTCGTTGATAGCCAGCGGTACTAGCAATAGACTGCGTAAGCGGAAGAGTTGCGATAGTTGAGAGTAGATGCTCCTCAAAACCGACTGGTGTGCTAACTGCAGTGAGTGAAGTGCGCGCCATCGAACGAAGCATCTGATGATGCCGAAGCAATTGTTGATTTTTAGGTGATGCAGAAATATCCGCAAACAGCCTATGCTGATCTGCGGAGCTAAGCTCACCATCTAACAATGATATAATACGATCTTCTATGTTCACAAAATCAGTAAAACAATTTTTACGAGTTCTTCTCGCGCTTAATTTCTTCTTCGATAGTAACTTCGCCCAACTGCTCTCTGAAATGAGGGGCAAGTAATTTACGAAGCATCTTTTTTGAACGATTGATACGAACTTTAATATTCGATTCTGTCGTCCCGCTTAGCTCCGCGATCTCAGCATACGAAAAACCTTCGATCTCCTTGAGCATAAAAGCTTCCCGGTAGATCGGAGCGATCTGCTCGAAAGCATATTGAAAAATTTGATTCGGCATCCCGGCATCAAACCCTTCGAGTGATAATTCTTTGGTGTTGCTCGTCGGATTCGATTGATCGAAATCCTGATCAAGATAGACAAATTCGGGTGTGAACTTCGACGTGCGAACTAAATTCAAACATACCGAACGAGTCACTTTCAACAACCACCCCTTCAGCGCATCTGTCTCTCGAAGCTGATGACGATGAAGATGCACTCGGATGAAGGTCTCTTGCAGTGCATCTTGCGCAAGAGTAGTATCTCCTAAAATGAAGACGCAATACCTGTACATCTTATCGTGAAATACACGATAGACTTCACGAAATGCAATCATATCTCCGGCAATAAATGCGGAGATAACCTCCTGCTCTACTTTCACAGAAGTAGAGTGTTCGGGGCGCTTCGAGTCTGACAATGTGTTATAAGATGCCTTCACAGTTTAAAGACACAAAAAAAAGTCAAAAGTTACACTCGTTACAACATTATTTCTTCGGCAACCGCTCCAGTTTCTGCGGTGTTTGAAAACTCTCAATAAATAGCTTTATGATACAAGGATTTGCAACGAACACCCAAACTACTCTGTATTCTGCTAAAGAGTCTAATATCTCTAAAGAATTCAATAGGTTAGGAAAAACCAATCTCTCGGTCAGTCAAATCGGTTTTGGCACCTATCGATGCGACTCGCGTTCAATTGAGCACAAAAATGCACTTAAAAAGGCAATTCGCTTGGGGGTTAATATTATTGATACCAGTGCGAATTATGCCGATGGCAAGTCCGAGACTATGATCGGCGAGGTACTTGCCTCAATGATCGCCTCCGGGGAGATTACCCGAGATGAGATAGTCATCGTTACAAAAGGCGGATATATTCAAGGCGAGAACTTCGAGCGTATTTCAAAAGAGCTTGAGCATCGCAAGCCCGATATGACTATCGGCAGCTTCGATGCCGAACTCGTCAAATATAACCCGGGGCTTTGGCATTCGATCCACCCGGAGTTTCTCGAAGATCAAATTACAAGATCACTCGAACGGCTTGATCTTGCTACTATTGATGTTTATCTCCTTCATAACCCGGAATATTACATTCAATGGGCGATCAACGAAAACGTTGCGGAAGATGAAGTCCGAGAAATATATGAAGCTCGTATTGCCAAAGCATTAAGCTATTTGGAAACAGAGGTTGAGCGTGGACGCATCAAATGGTATGGCATCAGTTCAAATACATTTCCGAAAGCTGAAGATTCAATTGACCGCACCTCACTCGAACGGGTGTTTAAAGAACGATCAACCAAACCGAATCACTTTGCGGTGATCCAATTGCCGGTAAATCTCTTCGAACGCGGCGGCATTACAGAAATGAACCAAGAACGTTCGACCGAATCGGTGATTGAATTTGCTCGCAAACATGACATTGGCGTTCTTGTTAATCGTCCCCTCAATGCAATAAAAAATAAATTGCTCATCCGGCTTGCCGACTATCCCGAGCGTGAATATCCGCCGGAGCAAGATATTTCCGATCTCGTTCACGATCTAAAATTACAAGAAGATGAATTCAAGAACGAGCCATTGAAAGAAGTTTCGCTCAACTCGCAGTCTTACGATGCGGTAAAAAAATTACTTGGCGTTGGTGAATGGCTCGACAACAATCGTTGGAGCGCATTCTCTTCATTCGAAGAATGGCGCGATTTGCTCTACACTGTTATCAGACCTCGGTTACAATATGTCTTCGATATTCTGAGATCGACTCAAGCCGACAATCCCGCAATCTACACACTTCTGCAAGAATACGCCGAATCAGTTGATGAAGTCTTTGAGCATATCACTAACTACTATCTCACGAAATCAAATGAACGGGCGACACATATTCACGACGCGATGAGATCATTGATGCCTGCTGAAACTGAAGAGATATCACTTTCGCAAAAAGCGATACTGATGCTTCGATCTCTTGACGGTGTTTCTTCTGTCCTTGTCGGAATGCGAGCCGAAGAATATGTGGACGACGTCATCTATGGCTTGCAAGTTTCCAAACTTGAAAATGTTCTGGAGAAATGGAAAGAACTACAATTGTAAATATACTAGGTAAATAAATGCGGCACGAATCTGCTTTTGTTTGTGGTGATGAGGTTGTTTGATTCTCTGATTCCCATTCCGGCAGGTTGTTGACCGATGATCCAACTACCGATCACCGGATAATTTCCATCGAAGTTTGGCAATGGGCACAGTTCTTGATAGATCGTTTTCCCACCATAGCTTCCTTCGGTTTGCTCGGCAACTCTCGGACCGCGTAGTACGATGTTTGCTCCTTCACGGGCAAGGATTGGTTTTATTGCACAATTATTTTTAATGGTTGCGCGCTTAATGTCATCATCAAAAAATGCTGGGAGCAAGTTTTTATGATTCGGATAGAGCTCCCACAGTATCGGCAAAATACCTTTGTTGCTCATCAGCATTTTAAACGGTGGCTCAATCCAAGTTGTGGTTGAATTCTCTAACAAGAACTGACTAAATTTTTCATCTTCCGAAGTAAGCCACTCCCAAGGATATAGTTTAAAGATATTTTTGATCTCGTTGTTTTCAAGATCCATCCACCGGCGATTTTCATAGTCCCATCCGATGTCCGCCATATCCATAAAAATTGTTTGGAATCCGGCTTGTTCGGCTGTATCTCGCAAATACTGGATATTGATACTGTCTTCAATACTTCCTTGCATACAGGCAAAATGTATCTTCTGTTGATCACTAAGATATGGTCGTAAGAACGCCCAATATGCTGTTAACTTTTCGTGAATCGAATTAAATTGGTCTTTCGAACTATCAAAATCTTGCAGCCAATTCCACTGTATCACCGATGCTTCGAGCAGACTCGTCGGCGTATCGGCATTAAATTCGTAGAGTTTTGCCGGCGACTTCCCGTCATATCGAAGATCAAATCTTCCATAGAGTGCCGGGTCTTCATTGTTCCAAGAATCAGTGATGTATTGTTTCCATTGATCACCGATCGCGAGTTTTCCAAACAAATCGTTATCAATAATATGCTGTGCCGCATTCAAACACATTTCATAAAGCTCTTGGGTCGTAGATTCGAGTTCATCAACTTCGGCAGAGGTAAATGTATAGTATGCGCGTTCGTCCCAATAAATATCTTCGAGACTATGAAAAAGAAACCCTTGTTCTTCGACTTTTTTTACCCAGTCGGTTCGAGGCTCTATTACGATTCGTTGCATAGCTGAAAATAAATTCTGTCAATGTAATAATTTAAGCGCCAACGCCATGACTCATTCCGGTGCCACCAAAACCACCGCGACCTATTGATGAATGTGCACCGGCTATACCACGACCGCTTGAGGCAGAGCCGCTATAGACTCGTGGGACATATCCAAAAGCACCACCGCCCCGCATATTGCGATAATACGGCGAATTCCAATTATAGCCATAGCCATCAAACATTCTGCTTACTAAAAAATAAGTGAGCAAGCCATTGCTATAATGCATCGACATTCCACCTTCATCGCCACTTTTTCCCGCATAACTATATTCGTCATACGGGTTTGGTTTGTGCGGCTTTTCTTCCTCGCAACCAACCGTTGCGAGTGCGATAGCACTCAGAAGAGTCAAGACAATTTTTTTACTTTTTTTCATACTACTTCAAGGTATCTACTTTAAAGAGTACATCATATTGCTTGGCGGTTGTTTCCTCGTGTGAATTTTCCTCATCGTCATCATTGACAACAGAAACTCGTTCGGTGCCCAGACTTGCAAGCGTATCGGAGCTTACAATGATATGCTGCTTCTGCGAACCAAGCTCAAAAATATTTTTCTCTAATTGAAAGACCACTTTCCCATCAGGCAACGTTTTTGTATGCAGCAACAGCTCAACGGCATTTTCTTTCGGAACAATCGGCAACGCCTCCGGCAACTCTTTTTTCTTTGCACAAGAGCTTAACCCGATGGTTATCATACAAACCAAGACAGAATACTTTAACATATCATTGAAGAGTGATAATGAGTACAATTTTAAAAGCATGCAATCGCAGTTAGGTATTGAGCATATTCCGGTTATAAAAAGTTCGTAATACACACACACCAAAAATCGCATCTAAAATGAAAAAGAGCAGGCAATGCCCGCTCTTTTTTGAAAGACTGATGTCTCGATCTAGCGTTTAGTTTGGATAGACGCTGATACGTTGGCGGTTCAAGCGAAAGCGCTCGAACTTTACTACTCCGCCTGTGAGGGCGAAAAGTGTATCGTCTGTTCCGATACCGACATTAGTGCCGGGATGGAATTTGGTGCCGCGCTGACGACAAAGGATATTTCCGGCAAGCACTGTCTCACCGCCGTACTTTTTTACACCAAGTCGTTGGGCGTGGGAGTCACGTCCGTTCTTAGTACTTCCTCCACCTTTTTTATGTGCCATACTCTATAAACTCCTAAAATTAGATAGAAAATTCTTTGATGTCAAGTGTCGTAAAATTCTGGCGATGTCCATTGAGCTTACGATAGCCTTTACGACGGTTTTTCTTGAACACGATAATCTTGGCATCGCGACCATGAGAGGCGACAGTAGCCGAGATCTTTACCTTACCACCAAGCGCAACAGCGCCACCGGCGGCTTCGGTCAAGAGTACATTACCAAAAGCAACTGAGCTTCCGGCTTCTGCACCATCAATGTATGCGACACGGAGCTGCTTCGTACTGTCATCAATACGATACTGCTCTCCATTTAACTCTATAATTGCGAACATAATATTAAAATCCTTCCAAAAAGCCCCGTATAAATGCTTTTGCCGATGGAAAAGTTCGCACCAACCACGTAATTAAACAATAATAGCCTAAATTTTCCGAATCATCCTTTGTTTTACAACATTCCCTGTAAACACTTCAATAACTCCGGCTCTTTGAACTCAAAACCTTCAATTTTTAGCACAGTGGGCATAACCCGTTGACTCCCCAGGAGCAAGCTATCGCCCATTTCGCCGAAAATTAGTTTTACCATTAGTGACGGAAGGGGCATAAATGACGGGCGGTGCAACGCTTTGCCGAGCATTGTTACAAATTCTTTATTGCGCACCGTGTTGGGGGCTACTGCATTAACCGCTCCGGCGACATTATCGTTATTAACAGCATATTCATAGACTCGCAACAAATCTTCAAGCCCGATCCAACTCCACCACTGCTTGCCGGTGCCGACGGGTCCGCCTGCGCCGAGTTTGAAGGGCAACAGCAGCTCCTTCAGGGCACCACCCTCAGGCGAGAGCACCAAACCTGTGCGGATATGCGCTACTCGAATCCCAAACTTCCTCAACGCTTCGGAAGCGGCTTCCCATTGGCTACACACTTCTGCCAAGAAATCATTTCCGGGTTTGCTAATCTCCGTCAGTTCTTCATCGCCACGATTGCCATAATATCCGATAGCCGAAGCACTAATAAACGCTTTGGGCTTGTGTTGGAGTGATGAAATACACTCAACCAGAAAATCAGTAGATTGTACACGGCTTTCGAGAATCGCTTTTTTCTTCTGCGCAGTCCAGCGACCATTTATGCTTTCCCCGGCAAGATGAATAACGATATCAAAACCTTCGAGACGGCTCCTGTCGACTTGTTTCTTGTAAGGATCCCAAACGATACCCGCATGCCGCGAGTCCCGAACCAACCGCACGATTGTATGCCCCCCGGCAATAAGCCGATGACAAAGCTTCGAACCAATAAACCCCGTAGCCCCCGTTACAAGAATCCGCATAGTTGTCGTAGTTATATTTATACCGAATATACACAAATAATGACCTAATGGGTTTCTAATCTGAATATTCATGAAGTCGTTACTAACTATTTTCGACCATCTTCCCTACATTCTTACACCCGCCTCCGTATCTTACTATTTAGCAATAGTTTACAACCAAAGAAAACCTAGACACTCCCCATCTTATTCATCACAAGTCCTTTTCGACCAGAGACAACAGCAACGGTCAGAACCATAATAAAGATAGACCATCACGCCACCCAATTCTTACACACGATTTTGTATCTTATTGTTTTATATTAGATTACAACCAAAGAAAAGTCATATTCGCACTTATCGCTATCCGTCCTTCCCACTGTTTTTTGCCATCCCCGTTCCTTTGTGTCATACCCGCGAAGGCGGGTATCCATAACCTTTCGAACCTGGATTCCAGCTTTCGTGGGAATGACAATAAATAGCAAAGCCCAGAATGGTACGAAATATAATAGTGGTTTGCAACGGTGCCCATCAAGATTTAATTTTACGAGCACCTATCCATAGCCGCAAGTCATTATAGATTAACACAATATTTTTTTTATCGAGGCAAAACCTAAGAAACCATCAAAAACGGGAGTTCCAAATGTTTCAAAAGCTCCGAAGGAGCGAA